>JAJXWI010000104.1 GCA_021781705.1 bacterium
AATACTCAATCCGTTATCATTATTGCTGCAGTCCGCTTCTTCCGCTTTTTTTACAAGCTCTTCTATTATTCTTGACGAAAAACGTCCGGACGCATAACAGTATATCAATAGAGCAAGCATCATCTGCGGAGGATATTGCTTGCTACCGGTTCCCTTGTGGTTGATTTTAAAACTATTAAGCCCAACCATATCAACTGCCTCGAGTATGAAATGTACTATATGATCATTTGGCATCCAATCTCTGATATCATAGGGAAGAAGCATCGGGCTTTCCCTGTCTATGTTAACAAACTTTGCCACTTTTTAGCCTAGTTTTCGTGTTTTGTTTTTCCATTTTGATAATATCTCTTCATTAAGAATAATTTCCGAGAGAAAAATGAGCGCTTTCCTATAAATATCTAGCAGTTTGGGGCAAAGCCCGACAAACTGCTAGTGTCATTTTTTTTCGACGTATCGAGATGAATAACAACAAAACTACTAAAGTTTCGAGTTCAGCTTGCACTGTTACATCAATTTAAATCCGGGCAGATCCTGGCTGTCCACCACCCCGATAACTTTGTTATTTCTGTCCACAACTACAACATCGTCAATTTTGTGTTTTTCGATAGACTTTAAGGCATCAACAGCCATTTGGTCACCATAAATTGTAACCGGATTTTTCGTCATGTATTTTCCGACTGGTTTTTCAAGCAGTAAATTGTCATCGAAATGCCTTCGCAGATCACCATCTGTGAATATTCCAAGAAGCGTTTGATCTTTGTCCACAACCATTGCAGAGCCGCTATGAGCCTTAGTCATTTCTATTATTGTATCCTTTATGGTCATTTCAGGCAGAACCTTTACCAACTTATGTGTCGCATCAGAACGCATTATATCGGTAAGTTTAAGAGTGAGAGCTCTTCCTATAGCCCCACCTGGATGCAGTCTTCCAAAATCTTCTTTTGTGAATCCCCTCATTTCCAGAAGAACCATGGCAAGTGCATCTCCCATTACAAGCTGAACCGTTGTTGAACTAGTAGGCGCCAGATTAAATGGACAGGCTTCTTTTTCAATAGCCATGGGAACTACTATGTCAGCCCACTTGGCAAGCTTGGAATTAACATTGCCCGTGAAGGCCACAATCGGAATATCCAGCCTTTTTGCAGAAGGGAGTACTAAAAGTAATTCTTCTGTCTCTCCGCTGTAACTTATTGCTATTAAAATATCATTTTTTTGCAGTATCCCAAGGTCTCCGTGCATTGCTTCAACGGGGTGCATGAATGTAGCGTGCGACCCTGTGCTCGCGAGCGTGGATGATATTTTATACCCGATATGACCGCTTTTCCCAATGCCGCTTATTACTATTTTTCCCCCTTTGTCCAGTGTTTCTTTGCACTTTATTACGAGGGTTTCAAAATTACTATCCAGCTTTTTTTTTGCTGAGATTAGTTCATTTATTTCGAGGTCAAAAACATTTTTAGCTTTTTCTAATATTGATTTCATAACTCTTATGTAAATTGTTGTTTTAGGTTCATGACTAGTTAGGAACGAAGAATTCTTAACAATCTCAATGAATAGTTTATAAACTTAAATTCAAGTTACAAGTGCAACCTTAATTTATCAATAAGTATTTAAATGTTCAATCAAAACATCGTCTGGGATATTTTTCGGTTTAAAAGTTTATACCCCTTGAAAAAATCGTAAATGTAGTGACAATCAAGTTGTGTTTGTTTATTAAAACTTTCACTAACAAAAAAATGAGGTAAATAGAAAAATGAAAAAAATGTTTTTAGCCGCAGTTATCATGGCATTTTGTTTTGTTGCCGCTCAACAAATAAATGCCACAGACACAAAGGCTGCGCAACTTGGCCAGACTCAGACCGTGAAAACTCAACCATCAACTACGCCTGCCCAAAAAACAGATTGGGATTTCTTCCAGCTCGGTTTTTGGTTTGGAATACCGTCTGAAACAGAATATACCGATGTTTACGGACTGAAGGTAGGAGCACCAGGCTGCGGCGGAAAAGGAACTGTAAATGGAGTAGAAACTTCTGTTTTTGCCAGCGGCACGGACCATGTAAACGGTATTTCTTCATCTGTGCTAGTTGCAACAAGTAAATATGTAAAAGGATTTCAAGGCTCTGTAGTAAATTGCTGCGACAATGTAGACGGGGTACAGCTCGGAGTGTTCAATATGGCAAAAAATGAAGCATTCCAGATTGGGATAATCAATTATATTGAAAATAGCCCAATCCCTGTTTTACCAGTAATAAACGTCCGTTTTATCGGCAAATAATAATAACTAAAATTAAGGAACTAAAGTAATGAAAAAAATTCTTCTGCCATTATTCGTAACATGCTTTGCGGCAGTACTCTTTTCTGATGATACCCAGACAACTCCTCAGACGCAAGTCCAAACACAGACTCAAACGTCTGACAAATGGGCGCCACAACCACAGGCAGCAAAAGGCGAAAAATGGTCATTCCTGCAAATCGGATTCTGGTTTGACATTCCCTCCTCCACTGCCAAGTCAAATGTATATGGGCTCAAAACCGGACAGCCTATAAGCTCAGGATCAGGTTTTGTAAACGGCGCTGAAATTTCATGGCTAGTAGCCGGTACGGATAATCTTAACGGATTACAGGCATGCTGGATTTACACTCAAAACAGATATTTAACCGGCACACAGGGTGCTTTCATATGCAACATAAACGAAGAAGGACTTAGAGGATTGCAGGCGGGTCTTATAAACGTATCAGGTAATTTAACAGGCTTTCAGCCTGGCGGTGTTAATGTGTCAAAAGACATAGACGGCATACAGGCGGGAGTTCTTACAAATGTTGCGCGCGGATCAGTTACCGGTGCACAGTTCTCATTGGTAAACGTTACCACTAATACTCTCAATGGATTCCAGGCAAGCGCTTTCAACAGAACGGAAAAGTCTAACGGCTTCCAACTAGGTTTAATCAATATCAGCAATTCAGGCGGAGCTCAATTCGGCGTAGCCAACTACATAAAAGATGCGGCTATTCCATTCTTACCATTTTTTAATATTAAATGGTAATTTACAAGTAAATCAGGCGGTCTATTGCAGGCCGCCTTTTTTTATTGCACAAGCTAATAGTAACAAAAACTAACACATTTCGACATTCTCACAAATTGTAAAAATATAATGAGCGAGTTATATTTATGCCCCTTTTATATTACAAATGACCCTGAACTTTAGCATTATTTGAACAATATAGCTTATCTCTAAAAAGTTATTATGAAAGATAAATTCGAAACAGTCAAAACTGCTCAGCATGCCGCCGATATACTTTCCCCGCATCACAAAAAATATATCACAGCCTCAAAAGCTATAAACAGTTCAGAATTAACACCCCGCATCTGGGGGCTATGGCTTATTACCGGGATGGGATTCGCACTTGATGGATTTGATCTTTTTATAATAGGAATAGCTCTTCCTTTATTAACCAGAGAATATACGGTTCTAGCAGCCGATCCTTTCCTGGTAGGATTATTAGCCGCCGCCGCACCAATCGGAGCAATACTCGGAGCCTCAGTATTTGGCAGGCTGACTGATACTTTGGGGAGAAAATTTATACTAGTCTTGAATATGATACTTTTTATAGTTTTCTCAATCCTTTGCGCAGGAGCATGGTCCGTATGGTCGCTTATTGTGTTCAGATTCATAGCGGGAATAGGAATAGGCGGAGAATATCCGGTAAATTCAGCTTACATAGCAGAAATTATTCCTAAAAAACACAGAAAACAAATGCAGGTCGGCAACTTCTCTTTCCAGGCCGTAGGCGCAATAACAGGAGCACTGACGGGAGTTATAATACTTGAACTATTACCACACACCTGGACATGGAGATTAATGCTGGGGCTTCCTGCCTTATTCTCCTTCATACTCTTCTTCTTCAGGTTAAAAATGCCTGAAAGCTCAAAATGGCTTGCCTCCCAAGGCAACAGAAAAGAGGCCGTAAAAACTCTTACTAATATTACTGGAACAACTGTTAAAAAACTTAATGTTGAGCATAAACACAAAACAAAGTTTACAGATATTTTCTCCCAGGATTACATTAAACTCACGGTATTGTCCAGCATACCATGGTTTCTGATGGATATAGCATTTTATGGAATTGGAATATTTACTCCGATAATACTAAACATTTTGTTTAAGAGCGACACCAGCAACTTCATAGAAAAAGATATTGAGGCTATCAAAGGTGCACTTTTTGTTAACTCCTTCTTATTGGTGGGAATAATAATAGCGATAATACTTGCTAAAAAAATCGGAATGCTAAAACTACAAATAAGAGGATTTTGGGGAATGGGAGTAGGAATGCTGATACTTATGCTTACTGAGTATATAAGCAATCCAACGTTATATAACATGGTAATGTTTAGCGGTTTTATACTCTTCTACTTGAGCGTAAATGCAGGACCAAATCCGATGACCTTCTTAATCCCTGCGAGAGTATACCCTACACACTTCAGAGCTACAGGGCATGGGTTTGCTGCTGCGTTTGCGAAAGCCGGAGCAGCATTGGGAATCGTAATATTACCATGGCTGCAAGCTAAAGTCGGTGTAGCCAATACGGTGATGTACATGGCTATTATATGCTTTCTAGGCGCCTTTATAACTCAGCTTTTCACGCATCTCATAATCATGGATAAACAGCTCAACAAATACCGCAGAATCCTTGAAGGGGTAGATACAGAAAACTGAAGATCTCCCCCCCCCCCATTACTTTCCACAGATCTAAATATTAATGATCCTGCCCTACGTTATTTTCATTTTCTATTCTTGACAAAGAGTACTTCTTAAGGGAAACTATACATGTAGGCTTTCTATAAAAGAAGGAATGATGCTTATGAGTATGATGAGAAATTTTCTAAAACTTCGTAGTGATTCTTCTAATCCGTTATTATTGACACTAATTACAGGTTTCTTTATTTGGTGGTTTTCATGCGGAGCAGGTACGTTGTGTCAAGCTCCATTAAACAAGGATTTTCTTGATTCGGTATCCATAAATAAATTAATGTGTCGTGCAACTTATGAAGAGAGATCACTTGGATTACTTCCCACAACCGTAGATTTTACTCACATGGATGGCAGAAGCTCTGAGATTATATCGCCTAATGAATTTGTAAAGACCGACAAAGACAATCTGGCCAGCAATTATATTACTAGATCTGATGGATACATGACCTCTGACAGTATCTCTGATTCTTGCGATTTGCGTCTCTTAAAAAAGGTAACAGAAGTCAAAGACCAAGGTACTTGCGGCAGCTGTTGGTGCTTCGCCACTATGACTGCGTTAGAATCGAATTTAATCAAGACTAATGCTAACAGTTCTGGTTATAACTTTTCAGAACAACACTTAAATAAGTACAGTGGTTTTGATGTTGGTGAATGCGTAGGCGGAAATCATCAAATGGCAACTGCCTATTTAGCAACATGGAAAGGACCTGTCTATGAAAGCGACGCGCCTTATGACCCCCTCTCCGGTAATGATTATTCAAAAGCAAAGGCACAAAAACACATCCAAGAAGTAATATGGTTGCCTAATAGATCAAATGCCGCAGATAATGAGTGTATCAAACAATCTATTATGAAGAATGGTGCAGTTTATATTACTTTTTACTGGAATGATAAATATTATAAAAAGCCCAGCTATTATTGCGCTACACCATACAAACCAAATCATGCAGTAACCATCGTTGGCTGGAATGACAATTATTCTAAAGATAATTTTAAAGGCCCCCTCCCTGAAGGAGATGGCGCCTTTATCGTAAAAAACAGTTGGGGAACAGCCTGGGGCGACAAAGGTTACTTCTACATTTCTTACTATGATATGACGTTAGCTAACGCAATGGTGATTCCGCCTGATGCGGTTCAACCTACAAATAACTATACAAAAAAGTATGAGTATGACCCTCTGGGATTAGTTAACGTCGCTGGATACCATAACGATTCGGCATATTTTTGCAACGTATTTGATGTTGATAATTCTTATAGATCTATATGTGCTGTAAGTTTTTATACTCCGACAATTAACTGTTCCTATGAGATTTGGATTTATGATAAAGTAACAAGTAATAGCCCTATCGGAACAGAAGTTTTAGATATTAAAGGCACAGAAGAGTTTGCTGGCTACCACACAATTAAATTCGATGAGAAGTGTAATATATCTGGAGGCAGATTTTCAGTTGTAGTAAAACTTGTTTCTCCTAAATATATATATCCGATTCCAGAACACTACAATTTAGAGGGTTATGCTAGTAATTGCAATCCTTCTGATGGACAAAGCTATATTAGTCAGGATGGCAAATCTTGGACTGATATTTCTTCATCAAAAGATAGAAATGAAACTCCTAAGAATGTTTGCATTAAGGCCTTTGCAAATGACTAGTGTCAAGTCAAGCCTCTAATGTCGGATAAAGTCTTTTAAGTTTTACACGAGCATCAACTGTTGTAAAGTACCAGTTTATTTTTGCGTTCAAATTGT
>JAJXWI010000022.1 GCA_021781705.1 bacterium
CATTCTCTTCATATCCGCCAGCTTCTATTCTTGCTTTCATCACATTTCTTGTAAATTTAACGGCGTTGTCAAGAATATTCACGAATACTTGCCGAATCATCGAGGCATCGCCCGAAGCATCAGGAAGCTCTCCTATCTCGAAATGTGCCGTTCTCGATTTATCCATTGAAGATTTAAGGTTTTCAATCGTTTCTGATACCAGGGTCTTCATGTTAATATTTGAAATACTCAATTGACTCCCTCCCAAACGTGATAGAGCGAGTAACCCGTCAATAAGTTCTGACATTTTGACTGCGCTCTGAGTTATCACATTTAATTGTCTCCTGCCTTCTTCTCCAAGCTTATCAGCAAAATCTTCTATAATTATTTGCGAAAAGCCGTTCATTGCTCTTAGAGGCGTTCTGAGGTCGTGGGAAATAGAATATGTAAAAGCTTCAAGTTCAGCCGTGCGCTCTTTTACTTGTGCCTCTAGATTTTCGCTGTATTGCTTTAACTTAGTTTCGGCCTCTTTCCGTTTCTTATCATTTTCTATGCTGAACAGGCCAAGCGCTAAACTATTAGCCAGTTCACACAATAATGACATTTCGTCATCTGAGAAAAAATCAATTGTACCTGAATAAACATTAAGCGTTCCCAAAAGCCGCTCATTGTGCATCATAGGCGCCACAAACGAAGAAGCATAGCCTCTCCGCATAGCAGCATCCCGCCATGGTGCAAAATTGGGATCAGTTGCTATGTTCTTGCATACCTGTGGCTTGCAGGTTCTGATAGCAGTTCCCGTCGGGCCTTTTCCTGTATCGCTTTCATCCCATGTAATAGTTATCTCATCGAGATAGTCAGCATCCTTTCCTGTTCTGGCCGCAGGAATTACCCTTTTATGGCCCTCCTCAATCACTCCTACCCAAACCAGGATATAGCCGCGTGTTTTATAGAGTATGTCGCAGGCTTTGTCAAGCAACAGTTTTGCATCTTTCTCTCTGGTTATCAATTGACTTATATAACTTATTGCAAAAAGCACACTGTTCATGCGCACAATCTGATTTTCGGCTTTCTTGCGCTCTGTGATGTCTGTAGTGGAAACAAGATATTTGGATTTGCTATGAAGAAAAACACCGTCTACATGAAGAAATATTGAAAAATTCCCATTATTAGCCAATTGAACTTCACAGGCTTCTTTGGTTTTGCCTTCGAAAATTTTCTGCAAAAAGTCGTTGAAGATTTTCAATGTACTCGTGGAAAGAAAGAGCTTGAAGTTTCTGCCCATCAGACTGGAGCGTTCTTTACCAAGAAGCTTGGCTCCGGCTATATTCAGCTCGCAGATTGTTCCATCGTGCTCAATAGTAAAATATCCCACGGGCGCAAAATCATAAAGGGCGGTAAATTTCTCTGAAACTATTCTTGTTTCATCATTTGACAGCACTAATTGCTCGTTCAGCATTTCGAGCTCTATCTCATGCACTTCAAGTTCATGGGCAAGCTTCCGCGCTTCTGATTCAGTTAAATACGGATCTATCTTAGGATACTTCCCTAATTGCGTTTCAGCCTTCTCTCTGAACGAAGAACTATTTTTTAATAATTTTATCGTATCTTTTTTCATAGTTTTTTTAGCAATAGGCAATAATCGTCAATTCTATCATCAATTTGCGGTATGACAATGCTATGAAAAACCAATTCACAATATTTGTCGGCATCTTTTTCTAAAACATAATCTTCAAAAAGGTTCTCTTTTCCTTGAAAGAAAATTTTATTCTGACTATTGTATTTATCTAGTATCTCATGGCATTAATTTTATCACAGAGATTGGAGAATTCGTGTCTTTGCGCCTTTGTGTCGTTATGTGAGAAAAAGAATATCAGAATTTTTATTTAAGAGGCATAAAATGGCAGAAACAAAATGGACCAAAAAAGACCTGTTAAGTATGGAAGATTTATCGGTGGACGAGATAAATTTGATACTTGATACTGCTGAAGAGTTCAAAAAGGTAAATGAACGAAATGTGAAGAAAGTGCCCGCTCTTAGAGGAAGAACAGTCGTTAATTTTTTCGTTGAACCGAGCACCAGAACCAGAGCTTCTTTTGAACTTGCTGAACAACGACTTAGCGCCGATATAATTAATATGTCAGCGTCAACGAGCAGTTTGACAAAAGGTGAAACACTTCTTGATACAGGGAAAAACATCGAAGCACTGCAAGTGGATCTGATTGTCATGAGGCACTCGGCTGCTGGAGCACAACAATTCCTTGCTAAAAATCTCCGCTGCGGGATTATAAATGCCGGAGACGGAGCGCATAGTCATCCTACTCAGGCTCTGCTTGATATTTTTACGATAAGGGAAAAGAAGAAAAAAATCAAAGGCTTGAAAGTTTCAATTATCGGCGACATTCTTCACAGCCGCGTCGCAAGAAGCAATATAATCGGTCTGCTGAAACTCGGCGCAAAAGTCACAATAGCCGGACCGCCGACGCTCCTTCCAAAAGAGTTTGAAAAAATAGGAGTTAAACTTTGTGATAATCTTGTTGATGCTATTTCAGATGCGGACGTAATTAATCTCCTTAGAATTCAACATGAACGGCAGAGAGCCGCTTACTTTCCAAGTATTTCAGAATATGCCTCTATTTATGGAATCAATGCTGATACAATAAAATATGTGAAAAAAGACGCTCTAATAATGCATCCAGGACCAATAAATAGGGGGGTTGAGATCGATACAGCAATAGCCGATGGAGACCAGTCCGTGATACTTGAACAAGTTACGAATGGGCTTGCGGTAAGAATGGCCGTTCTTTACCTGGTGGCAGGGTGTTTGGGGTAGGGTAGTTCATAGTTGGTGGTTGGTGGTTGGTGGTTGGTGAGCGGCATGGGTAGGGACAGCTCGCCGAGCTGTCCGGTAAAAAAAAGAAACATAACCTAGCTCTCCCAAAGGGAGTTGCGACATAAAAGCTTAAATTAATTTTTGAGGAACTGTTATGAAGAAGGGTTGCAGTTACATATTGGAAAAGGGTAGGGTGATAGATCCACAAAAAGGGATTGACCAGGTTCTTGATATCGGAATAGAAGATGGGATTTTTGTCGAACCAGGGAAGGTAAAGAAGCCTGTAAGGATAAATTTGAAAGGTTTTATCGCAGCCCCTGGATTTATTGATATGCATGTGCATTTGAGACAGCCCGGCGGAACTGATAAAGAAACTATAAAAACCGGAACAATGGCAGCGGCAGCAGGCGGATTTACCAGCATCGTAGCTATGCCAAATACGAGCCCCGCAGCCGATACTCCTGGCGCAATAGAGTATCTGAAAGCACATGCGGAAACTTCAGGCTGTGTAAATGTTTTGCCGGCCGGGTGCATTACGAAAAATTATGAGGGAGTTGAGATGAGCGGCATCGGCGGACTCAAGAAGGCCGGAATCGTAGCTCTCACTGATGACGGAAACTGCGTTTATAATAATGAACTCATGGAACACGTGCTGGTTTATTCAAAAACTTTTCGTCTTCCGGTGCTTGATCATTGCCAGGATGCCTTTCTTTCGGAAGGCGGACTTGTTCATGACGGGTTTTGGGGCGCGGTTAAAGGGCTAAGAGGGATTCCATCCGCTTCAGAATCTATTATGGTTGCAAGAGATATAATCCTTGCTGAAGTGGCAAACTGGAAAGTGCACATTCAGCACGTCAGTGCTACTGGGAGTGTAGAGCTTATCAGAAACGCAAGAAAAAAAGGAATCCAGGTCTCAGCGGAAGTGACTCCTCATCACATAGCCCTAACAGATGAATGCATAAAGAATTTTGATACTAATTTCAAGATGAACCCGCCTCTGAGAGGTGAAGATGACAGAAAAAAACTCATTGAAGGGCTTCAAGATGGTACGATTTCAGTAATAGCTACGGATCATGCACCTCATACGATCACTGACAAGATGGTGGAATTTGCCTATGCTCCGTTTGGCGTAATAGGACTGGAAACGGCAGTCTCGGTCTGCCTTACGGAACTTTATCATACCGGATATCTGGATTTGAGGGATGTTGTTTCTAAATTTACATCAGGTCCAGCAGAAGTGCTGGGAATTGACGCAGGAACTATTGAATTGGGCAAAAAAGCTGATGTTACTGTTCTTAATCCCGACTTCAAATACACGATAGATAAAGAGAAGTTCTATTCAAAGTCCAGAAATACTCCTTTCAATGGGAAAAAAGTGAAGGGCAGGGCGGTGGCAACAATAGTCTCCGGTAAATTTGTATTCAGCTTGATTGACGGGATAAGTGGAATCATATAATTAGATGCTGTACGAAAAGGTATTTTCGTATAGCATCTAATTGTGGAAAATTTTTCAAAGAAAAAATTTTTAATATTAAACCGCCGGGACAGTAGTTGTGATAGAATTAATTGGTACAAATTGACAATATTTAGCATGCGATTTATGATTTTTATTTTTTAAATCAGGGAACAGAAGCTTGAAATCAGCAGTTTAAGATAGTATTTGCCTTTTTATGAAAAGAACACAAGGAGAGAGCTACTTTGGAATCACATGAAGCTTTAACGCCAATGATGCGTCAGTATAAAGAAGTCAAAATGACTATACCCAAGGATGCGATCCTCCTTTTTCGCCTCGGCGACTTTTACGAGATGTTTTTTGATGATGCCATCCAAGGCAGTCGTCTGCTTGATATTACCCTTACAAAACGGCACGAAGTTCCGATGTGCGGGATTCCTTTTCACGCCCTGGACAATTATTTGCCGAAATTGATAGAGTCCGGTGTAAAAGTAGCGATAGCGGATCAAATGGAAGACCCTAAACAGGCTAAGGGAATAGTTAGAAGGGAGGTTACTAGGATAATTACTCCAGGAACATTGATGGACAACTCAATCCTTCATCCTGATAAAAGTAATTACCTTGTTGCTGTGGCTTCTCAGAAGTCAAAATACGGAGTAGCCTGTCTTGACGTAAGTACCGGTGTTTTTCGGATTACCGAGCTGGATTCTGAAGAAGAGCTAGAGAATGAACTTTCCAGGCTGGCTTGCAAGGAAATAGTTGTCCCCGAAACTTTACTGGCTTCGTGGGATTCTGAAAAAAGGAGACCTGTCAAAGGCGAAGATATCCTCTGGACGCCTCTTGACGATAGTTGTTTTTCCTATGATTGTGCTTCTAAATATTTGATGGAACATTTTTCCGTCGGATCACTGGACGGATTCGGCTGCATGGAAATGAGCGTCTCCGTATCTGCCGCAGGTGCTGCACTTTACTATGCGGTGGTAAATCTAAAGCACGGGGCAGGGCATATTGACGGACTCAAGACCTACAACACAAAAGAATATATGCTTCTTGACCCTGCAACTAGGCGGAACCTCGAGATTGTCGAATCTTCACGAAGCGGGAGCAAAGACCATACATTATTAAAAGTGCTTGACGATACTCGGACTTCAATGGGGGGCAGGCTTTTAAGAGAATGGCTGCTGCAACCTCTCTACAATAAGATAAAAATAGAAGAGCGGCTGGATTCTGTTGAGGGTTTTAAATTTGAACCTCTTACGCTGGCGGAACTTCAGGAATCCCTCGGCGTTGTGAGGGATTTGGAAAGAATAATAGCAAGATTGAACGTGGGAAGCTCAAATGCACGGGACCTCGTTGCCTTATCTACAAGTCTGGAAATTCTCCCGTCTCTTAAAACTCTTATTTCCGGATACAAATCAAAACTTATTTCAGACTATAATGACCAGATAAAAACCTTTCCTGAGCTTACGCAATTGATTTCAAAATCTGTAGTAGATGAACCGCCGTTAACTATTACCGATGGCGGAATTATAAAAGATGGGTATGACTGCGTTCTTGATGAGCATCGAAGCGCTTCAAGCGAAGGAAAGAATTGGATAGCAGCGCTGCAAACAAAGGAGCAGGAACGAACAGGAATAAAGTCCCTGAAAATCAGATACAATAAAGTTTTCGGATACTATATTGAGATTACCCAATCAAACCTTTCCTCTGTTCCGCAGGATTACATAAGAAAACAGACGCTTGTTAACTGTGAACGATTTATTACGCCCGAACTTAAGGAAGTGGAAAACAAGGTTCTAGGCTCGGACGACAAAGCAAAAGCGCTGGAGTACGAACTTTTCCAAAAGATAAGGGAAAAATGTTTGGGATACACGTCTGAAATAAGAACTGCCGCTTCGGCAATTGCCGCGATTGATGTACTATCATCTTTTGCGGAAATTGCAAGAAAAAACAATTATGTCAGGCCTGTGATAACCGATTCCGATAAAATCAGGATAATCGGTGGGCGCCATCCAGTTCTTGAAACTTTTCTTACAGACGAACGCTTTGTTCCAAATGATACACTATTGGATAACCAGGAAAATAATGTAATTATCATTACCGGACCTAATATGGCAGGTAAGTCAACATATATAAGACAGACGGCACTTCTTGTACTTATGGCTCAGGCTGGTACGTATATTCCTTCCGATGAGGCTGAAATAGGGATAGTAGACAGAATTTTTACAAGGGTAGGGGCGTCGGATGACCTTTCAAGAGGACAGAGTACTTTTATGGTTGAGATGGTTGAAACTGCAAATATTCTGGCCCATGTTACGAATAAAAGCCTAGTTGTCCTTGATGAAATAGGAAGAGGCACAAGCACTTTTGACGGACTTAGCATAGCGTGGGCTGTAGCGGAGTTCATACATAACACTCCTTCTGCCAGGGCAAAGACGCTTTTTGCCACGCATTATCATGAGCTTACCGAACTTGCCATGACTTGCAGCGGGGTTAAAAACCTTAATGTTGCGGTCAAGGAATATGGCGACAAGGTTATTTTCCTTCGCCAGATAATTTCGGGCGCTGCTGACAAAAGCTATGGAATATATGTCGCAAGGCTTGCAGGCCTGCCTGAAAAAGTAATATCAAGGGCTAAAGAAATTCTTGATAACCTGGAAAATAATGCTATAAAAGAAGGGCAGCCTGTTTTAGCGCGGCATTCCGGAAAGAGTAGAAAGAAAACTCAAAAAGAGGCCCCTGACCAGATGGTTTTGTTCTAGTTGTCTAATGATTAGAACCCTTTAAATAGTAAACACTTAATAGAGGTAATTTATGAGTCAAGAAAATGATGGGCGCACCAACGAAAAAATGCTGAATGATATATCAAGATTGATAGAAAGTAAAAATCCGAAAACTAAGGCTGAAATTGAGGCTATTATTGGAAGCATAATGAAAAATGGAGGAAAAATACCGAAGCAAGAATCTACGGCAGTAACCGCAAAAGAAAAAGCCCAGGACATTATTAATAATGCGTTCGAAGCTTCAACGAAAAACAAACAAATCAAACTTGCGAAAGAAGCGTTAGAAATATATCCTGACTGCGTCGATGCTTACCTGATTATTGCTGAAAACGAAACGGATATTCTTGGAAAAACATACCCACTTCTTTGCAAAGCAGTAGAGGCGGGCAGGCGAGATCTTGGAGAGAAGATATTTAGTGAAGTAAAAGGGCATTTCTGGGGGTATACAAAGACAAGACCTTTCATGCGCGCAATGTCAGACCTCTCTGATTGTCTCGTGTTTATGAAAAAATATGACGAAGCCATAGCGGTAGCGAAAGAAATGCTCGAACTTAATCCTGGTGATAATCAGGGCATGAGATATAAACTGCTTACGATGTACGGACTAGCTAAGAAATATACTGAAATGGAAAACCTGTTGAACCAGAAGGAATATAAGGACGATGTATTTGCAGGTTGGGCTTATGGGCGTGTATTGATTTCATACATAAAAAATGGTGATTGCAAGCTTACAGAGACCGCCATTAAGGAGGCAATGAAGGTCAATAAATATATTCCTGAATATTTTGCTTTTTACGAAGATATTCCCAAGCAAATGCCTTCCTCTTATTCTATGGGGTCTAGGGAAGAGGCTATGATTTATGTGATGCTTAATATCGGCGTATGGATACAAGCTTCTCAAGCGTTAAAGAGTCTTGTTTCGTATGCTGCTAAAAATCTTTCAAAATATGCAGACAAGCCGAAATTCAGAGGGAAAATAATGTAGATTCGAGTCCGAAATTGATGGAGGATTTTTTTCTTTACTGAAAATTTTAGAAAAATATAAACTAAGAATTACTTTTTTATGAATTTCAGGCAGTTTTTCAAAATAGATGCTTTGCTTATATTGTTCTTTATTTGGACTTTTGTTCCATTGTCTTTGCCGGCGTGGGAGAATAATCTCGAGGTTGTTAGATACAGAACAACAGTCAAAAATGGAATCGATAATCTCGAATATAATTTGAGTTTTTTTAAAGATAAACGAGTCGGGCTTATTACAAACCAGACCGGCATAACTTCTTCTTTTGTCTCTTCAATTGATATACTCAAAGAAAAAACTGATCTGAAAGTACTTTTTTCTCCCGAATATGGAGTCAGGGATAGTGTTGGTGCCGGCAAAAATGCAGCTTCATATGTTGATAAGCAAACAGCTCTTCCGGTTTATTGCCTCTGCAAAAATGGCCTGAGCACAGAACCCTCCGCCGATATGTTCAAAGATATTGACGTTCTTGTGTACGATGTTCAGGATATGGGCGTAAGATATTGTAATATTTCTACGGTGCTGTACGCAATGAAAGCCTGCAAAAAATACAACAAAACTTTTATTGTTCTCGACCGTCCAGCTCCATTATCAGGTTCCGTTATTGAAGGCGGAATGTTGCAGGCTGATTATATTTCGTTTTTAGGAGTGTGTCCTGTTCCAATAAGATTTGGATTGACTATCGGAGAGCTGGCTCGTTATTTAAACGATAAAATGAATCTAAAATGTGATCTAATGATAGTTCCGATGAGCGGATGGGTCAGGAATATGTACTGGAGCGATACCGATCTGCGATGGATCTCGCCTATTATGAATATTTCAATGCCTGATGCAGCTCTTGCTTATGCCGGTATTTATTTACTTGAGGGGACGAATCTTTCTGTAGGTAGAGGAACTGTGCATGCTTTTATGCAAATAGGCGCGCCATGGATAAAAGATCCGGAAAAACTTGCTGAGTCTCTTAATAAATTAGGGCTTAGCGGTGTCAGATTCAGCTATACATACTTTTCCCCCATGTCGGATAAGTATAGCGAGGAGTTTTGCGGCGGTGTTGAACTGCAGATTACAAATAAAAGCACTTTTAGGCCGGTTGCTGCTGCTGTTTATATGATTTTTACTATACGAGAACTGTATAAAGACAATTTTGAATTCAGGAAGTCTAAAAATGGGAAGTATTGGATAGATTATCTGTCAGGAAGCTCTCTGCTTAGGAAAAGCGCTAAACCTGAAAATGTCATAAAAGCCTGGAACGAACAGTCTGCCGCGTTTGAAAAGGAAACCGAAAAATACCGGATATACAAAGAATAATTGTTTGTATTATATCCCGAATAGCCTGACCCGTTATTTGTAATATTACAAATAATATTTGAGTGCTAATGGCAATTGCCGTAATGATGAAGAATATTAATATGGAGTAACAAAAGTAAGTATTCAGCATCAATTAGGGAGAAATATGGAACTTGATTATTCTTATAGTCTAAATAATTACGACACCCCGCCATCCCGCAAAAGGATGATTCGCGATATCATTGGATTTAAGACGAGGTTTTTCTTTTTCAGCCGAGTTCTGACCCTCATACTCAGATTTAGCAGGGCAATAAAAAAAGGTAAATACTCAAATAAAATGTGGTGCGATGCGAGTTTTTATATTATTAAAACGATCGAGGGGTGCGGCGGAAAAATCCATATAAAAGGAATGGATAATATTTCTTCAGTCTCCGGACCGGTGGTTTTTATAGGCAACCACATGAGCTCTCTGGAAACATTTGTTATACCAGGATTAGTGTGCCCTAAAAAACCTGCAACTTTTGTGGTGAAACAGAGTCTGGTAGATATGCCTAGATTTGGTACCATTATGAAGGCGAGCAAAGCTATAGCGGTTGGGAGAAAAAGTCCGATTGATGATTTCAAAGCTGTGATGAAAGAGGGGGTTGAACTTATAAAATCCGGCACATCAATAATAATATTCCCGCAAAGTACAAGAGGACTAAAGTTTACCCCTGATGAATTTAGTTCAATCGGAGTAAAACTTGCAAAAAATGCGGGCGTTCCCGTCATTCCAATAGCGCTAAAAACCGATTTCTGGGGGAATGGTCGCATGATTAAGGATTTTGGTCCTATCCACAGAGAAAAAAAGATTTATTTCGAGTTTGGCGCACCATTAACTGTCGAAGGCAATGGCAAACAGACCCAGACTGATATTTGTAACTTTATACAAGAAAAATTACTGCTGTGGCATTAGGAAATTTATGCTAAGAAAATTCTTCCTTATTTTTTCTTCTAGAGAGTTGTGCAAACCTAAAGAAAAATTTATATTAATCTAGATAGAAATAGTCTGTCAAATACGAGAATAACCCCCTAATAGAGAGGAACAACCTATGAAAGATGGAAAAGTAAAAATTTCATACGAAGCTCTTAAGCTCGCGTCAGTGGAATCTTATTCTGCAGGTACTAACAAATCTGCCAGTGCTGTATGCCAGGCCGGTGGTCTTCCTAGTCTAGCTGTTAGCGCCGCTAGCGTTGCATGTCATGCCGGTGGGCTTCCTAGCTGACTTGTTGACTATCTGCCAAAATGTTACATGAATCGAGGTAGAGCCGTACATGGTTTTAATGTTTAAAGTCGGATTGCAAGTCCGACTTTTTAAATTTTTGCGTGCAGATAATTGATATTGGCTTCAAGAGTAGGTTGTGTCCGTATTTCTTAATTGCTATCATCCATGTTGCTGCCATCGTAAAAGTTGCCGTCATGCTATATACAAATAGAGTTTCCAGTGTCATCTTTTTGATTACACTGCTTAGTATGAACAGTGAAAAAGGAATTCCTATTTGACAAACAGCTCCCATAGTTCCAAGAACACGAGCTCTGAACCTTGTCGGTACTATTGTTTGAAGGATAACCATAGTTCCCGTATTAATCATCGCACAACTTAATCCCATAAGAACCGCCCAGCATAAACTGAAGTGGAAGGACTTTTGTATTCCCAATCCCGCATAGCTTATACTAATTCCAACAAATCCTAAGACAATACTGTAAAGACTATCGAATTTGCGCCCTAAAATAGTTATAATGGCGTTTCCAAGCAGCAATCCTCCTACTAACAACCCCATGAATAAACCATAACCGAAAGCTCCCATTCCTATTGTAATCATGTGTGTTTGTAATAAAACCTGTAAAGACGGCATAAGTATATTAATTAAAAGTCCTACTGACATAATCATTAATATAATATGTGAAGCTTTGATCATTTTTAGTCCAAGTATAAAGTCCACATAGAATGTTTTTTTTGAATCGTCGCATACATGAGCAGGAATGTAAACAAAAAGCAACAAAAAGCCGACAATAAAATAACATACCCCTTCAATAAATAGAGAAAATTCCGGCCCAAAAATGGCAATGGCAACTCCGGCAGAAACAAAACCTATAAGTCCCATGCTCTGGCTAGCCATCATTATTAAACTAACACCGCGCGCTAATTGCTCTTTAGGTATTACTTGAGGAAGTAAACGCTGAATGGCTGGACTATATGCAGTGTCTATAAGTCCGATTAATAGAGCCATAACATAAATAGAATATACATTAAAGAGACCTATTTTGACTCCTAAGAATACAATGATTAAAATTGTACTTCGTAAAAAGTTACCTATGATAAGAGGTGGCTTTAGATGTATTCTGTCAATAAAAGTAGCTACAACTGGGGTAATTACAGAAGGCATAAATTTCAATGCCAATGTGATTGACATTGCACTTGAAGAATGTGTCAGTTTAAAAACTAAAAAAGATAATGCTACCCCAGCAATCGAAGAGCCAAGAGACTCATGTGCCGAAGCTACAAAAAACAGCGTGAAATTTTTATTCCAAAGCTTGTTGCGCATAAAAATAATCGGAGAAACTACACAACATTCATATTTCTTAAAAAGTAAAGAATGAAATTTTACTCATTAAGGGACGGGACAATCTTACTGCCTGCTTTTCCCCAGACCACTGAGTCAGGCTGCATTTGAATGGTTTTTATAAGAATATTCATGGATGTCATTGTTTGATTGAACTTGTTCAGAGAATAGTTTATGTTGTTAGCTAATTGATTGATTTTTTGCTTATTAGTGATTTGTTTTAGCTGATCAGTAAAGTCCTTCATTACTAGAATAAGAGAATCAAAGTTGTCAGAAACTTTCTTGAAATTGATATCATTTAACTTTTTTACAATGTCTTGAGTGTTGTCTAGAATATTTCCTATAGACGCAGTGGGAAGCATCGGAACAAAAGTTAGATTATTTTCCGGAAGCTCTACGTTATGAGCATTGCATTCTTTGGGATCGAAATAGGCTAAATTTATATACATATCCCCCGTTATTCCCTCGTATTGAAGCTGGCATCTTAATCCATTTTTAACGAACTCTTTTGTTCTCTGCTCAAAAACTCTCTTGGCTTCACTCTTTTTAAAAATAATTTTGGTTTGTGCATGATCTAATACGGCATTAAGGTCAATCTTCATCGTTATGTAAATTGTTGCACCCTTCCATCCGACTCGGATATTTTTCACAGAACCGATTGTAACGCCTTTGATTTTTACATTTGACCCCACTTTCAAGCCCTGCACAGAGTTTTCACTCACAGTCATAAAAAGTATTTCAGGTTGGAAATACTTCGTTATGCCAAGTGAAAGCAGTCCCATAATCAATATTATGATAGCAGCAAGAGCAAGCGCTCCAATTTTGTATTTATTTCCTTTCTTAGTCATTCTATAAACCTCTCATATTTGAACGATTTAAAAATTCTTTTACCAATTCGTTTTTGGAGTTTTCTCTGAGATACTTAGGATTTCCCCTTTCAATTATTCCCTTTTTCTCCTTATCCAGCATTATCGTATTATCTGCTATTGAAAAGATGCTGTCGAGTTCATGAGAGACTATGATCATTGTGCAGCCGAGCGTATCTCTCAACTCAAGTATAAGCCTGTCGAGTTCAGCAGATGAAATCGGATCAAGCCCGGCAGAGGGTTCATCGAAAAAGAGAATTTCAGGATCAAGCGCCAATGCCCTTGCTAAACCGGCTCGCTTTTTCATGCCGCCGCTTATCTCGGAGGGAAAGAAATTTTCGTACCCACTTAGTCCTACCAGGCTCAGTTTGAGTTTTGCTATGCTGTGAATCATGTTTTCTGAGAGATTTGTAAATTCTCTGAGAGACACTGATACATTTTCCTGAAGCGTTAATGAACTGAAAAGAGCTCCCGACTGGTATAGTACGCCGAACTCACGACACAGCGCTGACTTTTCAGCTTCTGTTGAATTTACGATGCTTTTGCCATTTATAATAATGTCCCCGCTGAGTGGTTCATAAAGACCAATCAGATGTTTTAATACGGTGCTTTTACCGCAGCCTGACCCGCCGAGAATAATAAAAATCTCGCCTTTCTTAATAGCGAAATCTAGATCATTGAGCAGTATACAACCATCATATCCTATTGTAAGGTTTTTGACTTCTATTATTGTTTTTGAGTTTTCTTTATTCATCAATATGCTATCCCAAAAATTCCTAATAGCTGGGGGAGGGTAAGTGTTATGAAGAAGTCAGCTAGTATTACAAAGACTACGCTTGTCACTACGGAAGAAGTCGTTGCCTTGCCGACTCCTTTGGCGTCCTTGTCCGCTTCAACCCCCCTGTAACATCCAACTATTGCTATGATTATTGCAAAGGTAAAACCCTTTATAATTGACTCCAAGAGATTGGCAGGAATCAAAGAGGCCATTGTCCTGTTCCAATATTGAATGAGTGTAAAGTCGCCGAGGGGCAGGCTAATTGCGGCTCCACCAAAAATACCAGCCAGATCTCCTATCATTACAAGCATGGGCATTACAAAACTCAGAGCAATTATTTTTGGCAAAACCAATGATCTTGCCGGCTTCAACCCCATCGTTATCATCGCATCGATTTCTTCTGCAGAATTCATTGTGCCGAGTTCGGCGGCGTAGGCTGAACCAGCCCTTCCGATACATATTACGGCGACCATCAACGGCCCCATTTCCCTAATCATTCCGAGAGCAACTAAATCTGCGACATATACTGAAATTCCGAACTTAGCTATTTGTGCAATTCCCTGAAAAGCAAAAATCAGTCCGACAAGAAAACATATAAGCGCGACAATAGGAATGGCATCCGCACCGCTTTTGTCCATGTAGTATGATATTTCCTCAAGCTCTATCTTCCTGGGATGGGTAATGTAGTAAAAAGAAGATTCAATAACTTCTCCGAGAAATCCAACAAATTTTTTAAACTCTTTGAAGCAAGATATTATAGCAATTCCGAATTTTTCCAAAAAAGAGGAACTCTTTTCTTCCCTGAAAGATTGAGACTTATAATTGGAGGTGAGATCAAACCCGAGGTTTTTTAGTGTTGATTCTAGTTTTTTATCTTCCAACCCGCTAAAACTGATTTTTAAGTTTCTTTTATTTGAAAGTTCGCCTAAAGAAATTAGAAAGGAGAGTATTGAATATGCTTTGGAGTCTAAACTTTTTAAATCAATGATTAAATCTGACGATTTGGACTTGATTACGGCTCTTGCGATATCGTCATAATATTTCTGCATTTCTGAAAAAGAGAGTCCGCCTGAACCGAAGTCATACAGTTTGAGTTCCTTATTTTGGATTTCGAGTTTCATCTACTTCGAAAATTTGAGACGTGAATATTTTTCGCCAGAGAGTTAATCATTCTGTCTGTAAGTATTTTGGCAGTAGATGCAAAGCTTTCGGCGCTTAGAGTATCTACTTTGGCGCTATCACTCATAATTTCTGTATAAAGTTGACTTCCTAACTGAGATTGCTTAACTTCAACAAACATAGCAAGCCTGACTTCCCTAGTTCTTAAGTCAGCCTCAAGACACATGATAGTTATGTAAAGTTCAAGTCGGTTCTCATCCTGAAAGTGAAGTTTATTCAGATTTCCATCATTGAAGGCAAGGATAAAATAATTCTTAAACATTTCATTTGGTGCAGATGCCCAGCGGTTGTAGTCATCAATTTGAAGGTGCGTATCGGAAGATCTGAAGACCATCCTCTCATTATAAGGGTCTGTTGTTCTTACGTCCTGAATGTCAATCTTATTTGACTTACCTGTTTCTACAATTTTTAATGGAGTTCCTATATCAAAATAAGAGACCGGGATATCCGGCTGAGCCTCAGGGAAAATTGAACACCCGGTCACAACCATCATTCCAAAGATTGAAAGGAATCTTAAAATCTTCATCATTTCTCTATATCTTTTTATGGTGCGGGCACTTACTCCAATTGAAAGTAGTCCCATTACCTTGTTGTAATGCAACTCCACACGGAAGAGCATAATTACATTTGTTAATAGTATGGTGGCATAAAATAGTATCTCCTTTTTCATCTCGCCCAGGATGATCCTCATAAGTGATGACTACTGATTTATTGATTTTTGAGCAAACTATATTTTTTTGCATCTATTATTCTTCCTTACATTTTTAGCATTTCATGGTAGAATATTTGTCAGAGGCATCAAATCTTTAGCTTCAATAAACCCATCTTATCAACGGCGCTACTTTTGGCGCTGCAGTATTTTTTGATCCTGCTTTTACCTGATCGAAAGTCGATACAAAATCTATAGCCCAGTCATTTATAATCCTGTCAATCGATGCTGTCATTGAAAATCTCTCTGTATTTAACAATGCAAATACACCTTTTTCGCGGCTGTCAAAAACTGCCACAACTCGATTTGTTGTAGAGTCAGTAACTATTATTTCAATCGCTACAGCTCCGCCCCCTTTATCCGAGACATATTGGATCCCCATACCGAGAGGCTTTGTGATAATCCATGTAGGAGAAGGAATATTCGCCAGTGTGCCAAGAAATGCGTCGTTTATAACAATTTCTGTTATATAGACATTAGCTCTGAGCGTATTCGAACCAGGCTGAGTTGCTGATTTAAAATAAGTACTCTGGGATAACGCATTATTAAATGAATCTTGAGCGGCTGGAAGCACTTCATTTACTATATCCTGATCGTTATAAAATAGATAACCTGTTTTGACTCCATCGAAACTTCCCGGTTCAACAAGCTGGCTGCTCATTTGAACGTTTACAATCATTTTATTGTATTTTAATATTTCATTATAGTCCATTGAGGCTAGCTGAAATCCTGTAGAATCCAAACTGTCACTCATGGAGTACTCAGGTTTTATATTTATCGGAGGAGTAGGAACAGACGAACGTGAAACACAGCCCGTAAAAGTTAATACCCCCAGAACTACTGTACATTGTGAAAGCCTAAATAAGAATCGATGGTTTTTCATTGACAATTCTCCTTGCTATTTATTTTTTTAATTTATTGAATTAGACCCCCTATGAAAAGGTCATGGACAGCGACCTGCTCATAGTTTTTAGTATTATTTTTATGGTAAAATTTACCATTGAACCTTAAGAAGCCTAGTTTATCAGATACGAACAATCAATGCAATACTAAAAAAGGAAATACAATAATAAAGACTAGATGGACACTACAAAAGTACTTTTCTTAAATTACGTAAGTTTTATTCTTTACTTAGGTTAACGTTACCAAACCAAAAGTTAGAATACACAGAACACTGCTATTGCAGGACTATTTTTGCAAAAGATGGAAATCTTTGAATACTAATTCGAGACTGCAGGAAAAACCTCTCCGGCATTTCTTGAATATCAGGGTTGGATGGTGTACTTTCTGGCAGAAAGTTTTTCCCAATCAAAAAATATTAATTCCAACGTGAGGATAATATGAGTATCGAACAGATTGCGCTTAACCCAAATAAATTAGTGTCATTTCTGAATAAACCGGCTGCAGATTTCACAAGAAAGGACATTATCACTTTTATTGAGAAAAATGACATCAAGATGCTCAATTTCAGATACGTCGGCGGCGATGGGAAGCTAAAATTGCTCAACTTTATTATTAATGACAAAAAGTATCTAGAAAAAATACTTTCTGTAGGAGAGAGAGTTGATGGGTCCAGTTTGTTTTCTTACATTGAAACTAGCTCAAGCGACCTTTATGTTGTTCCAAGATACAGAACAGCTTTTGTCAACCCTTTCTCAGATGTCCCTGCCGTTGATATCCTCTGCTCATATTACGATAAAAACGGTGAGCCTCTTAGTATAGCGCCTGAAAATATTATCAGAAAAGCGCATGCGGAACTTAAAAAAAGCACCGGTATGGAGCTTGAAGCATTGGGTGAACTTGAGTTTTATATTTCATCCGAACTTGATAAAATATATACAATAAAACCTCAGAAAGGGTATCATGAGTCGCATCCATTCGCAAAATGGCAGCTTGTAAGAATAGAGGCCATGAAGTTAATAAGCGAGATGGGCGGCAGGATTAAGTACGGACACTCGGAAGTGGGTAATATTGACACCAACGGCGACTGGGAATACGTTCAACATGAAATCGAATTTCTCCCCGTTAATATAGAGGATGCGGCTGACCAGCTTGTTATTGCTAAGTGGGCGCTGAGAGAAGTTGCTTACAAGTATGGACTTGAAGTAAGCTTTGCCCCTAAAATATTCGTGGGACATGCGGGAAGCGGGCTTCATATTCATTCCAGATTAGTCAAAGACGGAAAGAATATGATGGTTAACGATAGCGGAGAACTCAATGATACTGCTAAGAAAATGATTGGCGGGCTTCTCGAACTTGCGCCATCCATCACGGCGTTCGGCAATGTAGTTCCGACATCTTTCCTTAGACTTGTCCCTCATCAGGAAGCTCCTACAAATATATGCTGGGGCGACAGTAATAGATCTGTTCTCGTTAGGGTTCCGCTGGGGTGGAAGGGTGTTAATAATATGATTTTTGATGCTAATCCCAAAGAAAAAGAACTGTTTAAGGACACCATGAGCAGTCAGACCGTAGAATTAAGAAGTGCTGATGGTTCGGCAAATGTTTATCAGCTCCTGGCAGGCATTGCGGTTGCGTCAAGGTTGGGGCTCGAAAGTTCTACATCCCTTGAAAAAGCGCAGAAATCTTATGTCAAGGGCGATGTCGGTAAAAAACATGGTATGAACCTGCCTCAGCTTCCCTCTTCGTGTTATGAAGCCGGCGAACAGCTACTCAAAGACAGAGATTGTTATGAAAAATGCGGAATATTTCCGGCTTCTATAATCGATGGAATAGCCACTCAGCTCAAGAAATATAATGACAAGAATCTGAGTGAAAAAATATTTGGTGATGGCGATGCCCTCATGAAACTTGTAAAACAATACCTGCATTGCGGCTGATTTCCTTATCTAATCGGAAAGTTTGAGTACAAGATGAAAAAAGATTGCAGAACTGAGCGAGATTCTTTCGGAGATATCTGTGTACCTAAAGAGAGATATTGGGGCGCGCAGACTCAACGTTCTCTCGAGTACTTCTCTATAGGGTCAGAATACATGCCTATGGAATTGATAAAGGCATATGCCATTACGAAAAAAGCAGCAGCCCTCGCTAATTTTAGACTTGGCAAACTTGATAAAATAAAAAAAGATTTGATAGAAGCTGCGTCCGACGAAGTGTTATCCGGCAAGCTCGATTCTGAATTTCCTCTCTATGTCTGGCAGACCGGCAGCGGTACACAGACTAACATGAATTTGAATGAAGTTATTGCAAACAGGGCGAATGTTCTTGCCGGAGCTTCGAAAGGCAGCAAGTCTCCGGTGCATCCGAATAACGATGTAAATATGTCACAGTCATCCAATGATACATTTCCGACTGCTATGCACATTGCTTCTTATACTGCTATTCAAAAAAAACTCCTTCCTGTTCTTAAAACACTTACAGAAAGCTTTGAAGTAAAGTCAGGAGAATTTGAAGACATAATAAAAATAGGCAGGACTCATCTGCAGGACGCCGTCCCTATAACTCTTGGTCAGGAATTTTCTGGATACGTAAGTCAGTTGAAAAACGCAGTTTCAAATATAAAAAAAGCCGTTCACGAATTATTTCGTCTCCCCATTGGAGGGACGGCTGTGGGGACCGGACTTAATGCTCCGAAGGGGTTTGATGAACTTGCTGCAAGATACATTTCCGAACTTACGGGGGTTGATTTTGCTGTGGCAGAAAACAAATTTTGCTACATGGCTTCTCATGATAATTTTGTTTTCCTGAGCGGGGCTTTTAAAACACTCGCCTGTTCGCTTGTGAAAATTGCCAATGATATACGCTTCTTGTCTTCGGGCCCGAGATGCGGGATAGGGGAGATTTTGATCCCTGAAAATGAGCCGGGTTCATCCATTATGCCCGGAAAGATGAATCCCACCCAGTGCGAGGCGTTAACGATGGTTTGCGCCCAGGTGATCGGTAACGATGCTGCGGTAGCATTTGCGTGTTCTCAGGGCAACTTTGAGCTTAACGTCTATAAGCCTGTAATCATTTACAATATCTTGCAGTCTATAAATCTATTGTCCGATAGCTGTAAAAATTTCAACAAGTTCCTGGTTGTTGGAATAAAACCTGATAGAAAAAGGATAGAATATTACCTTAATAATTCTCTTATGCTGGTGACTGCGCTTAATGATATCCTCGGGTATGATATTGCCGCAAAAGTAGCAAAATATGCCTATGATAATAATCTGTCTTTAAAAGAATCCTGCATGAAACTTGGTGTCATCACATCCGAGGAATTCGATGAAATCGTCAATCCGAAAAAGATGGTTTGATTGATGCTAATCACATAACCAGTCGAATTGATGCTCGGGGATACCTATGGATATTCCGTAGGCAATAGCTTCCCTTACATCTCTCGGTCTTGTTTTTTTGGATTTAAATACCTTGTTGTGATAAATAATAAATATTGCAAATTTATCTGATACTTTTGCGTACCATTGGGGAAGTAATGCCGCAGATATTTTTCGTGCTACTTTTTCAATATTTTTCTCGTTTCCTTCTATGTGTATTGCTGTCCATTTTTTTGGCTGAAAATCTTCTGCCCTGTCATCAATATCCCAATCTTCGATTTTTGAAATTTTAATTTCTTTGTCATTAATGATCCTAAAATCACTAATCCCTTCCTTAAATATTAATCCTGTGTACATTTTAACTGCTCAATATTTTTATTATTCAAATGCCTGTTTTTCAGAGATAAGTTATTCTTAGAGTAAGAAATTGCAACTTATTTGTACCAAGCATCAATGTAAAACATATACACGGACAAAAAGTTGGGCATTTTGAATGCCCTATATGGAAGAATTATACGAAAAAGGAAACCACGGGCTTTATAGCCCGTGGAAGTGATTCATAATTATCGAATTATAAAAAATCCCTGCCCACTCTAATATTCAACACCATCTTACATCGCGGCTATATATATATTAATTATGTCCTGGAGCGTGGCTAATCTTGGATTTGTAAATGAACAAGCATCCTTCATAGCATTTTCAGCCATAACCTTAAAGTCTTTTTCTTTAACATTAAGATCATCTAAACCAACTGGGATATTAACATCTTCAGACAGCTGCTGTATAGCCTCAATAGCTAAATCAGCGGCATCGCGCTCAGAAAATTCATCAACATTTATACCCATAGCAACAGCTATATCTGCAAACCTGTCTACTTTTGCTATTAAGTTGAAGGTTGAAACGTGCGGAAGCAGAATTGCATTGCATACGCCGTGCGGAAGATCATATAGACCTCCAAGTTGATGAGCCATAGCATGTACATAGCCTAAACTTGCATTATTGAAAGCCATACCGGCCAGAAATTCAGCATAAGCCATGTTGTCTCTTGCCATCATGTCTTTTCCATTGGCCACTGCAGCTCTGAGATTCTGAGCTATTAGTTCAATAGCTTTGATTGCGCATGCATCTGTAATAGGAGTAGCCGCTGTAGACACATAAGCTTCAACCGCATGGGTGAGAGCATCCATCCCTGTAGCTGCTGTTAGAGCAGGGGGCATGGTTATCATAAGTTCCGGATCATTAACGGCTACGTTCGGTGTCGTTCTCCAGTCCACTATCGCCATTTTTACATGACGTTTTGTGTCGGTAATAATACAGAAACGAGTCATTTCACTGGCTGTCCCTGCTGTAGTATTAACAGCGATAAAGGTAGGCATTTCCTTTGTCGACTTGTCTAAACCTTCATAATCGTTTATAATCCCACCATTATTTACCACAATTCCAATGCCTTTACCGCAGTCATGCGGACTTCCGCCACCAAGAGTCATGATCGAATCACACTTGTTCTTCTTGTAGACTTCAACGCCTTTCATCACATTCTTGTCGGTAGGATTTGGTATTGTTTCATCATAAACCACAGGCTTTATCCCAGATTTTGTCATCAACTCTACAAATTTGACCGTCATGCCAATACTTGTCATGCATTTATCAGTAACAATTAAAGGTTTTTTGCATCCTCTTGATTTGAAAAGTTCGGGAATTTCAGTATGACAACCCACTCCCATAATTGACACGCATGGAATGAAAAATTTAACCGTTTCTCTGCCTACTGCCATAAAAATACCTCCTAATTATGGTTTGTTTTAAAACTGGAACAAATTCATTATAACAAAAGATCTAATAATTTAAACCCTTTTTCATTCAGAATACTCTTCGAAATGTTTCGAACCATGTTTTTAATAAGCTTTAACAATTATTGACAAAACTATAGACCTTTTCCTTAACAAGTTATTAACAGCTCTTAACTCAAAAGACATAACTAGTTGTCAATAAGTAAGTAGTAAATCAATAAGTCATACCGGTGCTCCATATCAAGTTATACATAATATATATTATGCGACGTTACGGATATGTAAAAAAGAAGTTCCTCATAATGTTGTTGGAATAAAAAATTATCATTTGGAGTGTTTCGCTTAGTAGGAACCGTTAATGGATTCTTAGACGAGTTCCACGTGATCATCAACGTCGTATCGCGTTTACTGCGCCATCGGCAAAGGTTACAGCTATCTCTTTGAATTTGTCCTCCAGCTCAATAAAAGCATTAACTATGTCAGGATCGAAATGAGTACCGCACCCTTTTTTTATTATCTGAACGGCCTGCTCGTGAGGAAAAGGAGGCTTATACGGCCGCTTTGAACTCAGTGCATCATAGACATCTGCTATTGCCATTAGCCTTCCGGAAATTGGTATCTCCTCGCCTTTGAGTCCGTAAGGATAACCTGTGCCGTCCCATTTTTCATGATGAGCGCCAGCTATCTCTTTGGCATATCTTAGAAATGATGTAGAACCCAACTTTTTTTCAGATGCGGCCAAAATATCTCGCCCATAAGTCGTATGTTTTTTCATTTCTGTAAATTCTTCTTCAGTCAACTTGCCGGGCTTAAGTAGGATAGCGTCAGGAATACCTACTTTACCTATATCGTGCAGAGGCGCAGAAAGGTAAAGCATCTCAATAGTATTATCATCAAGATAATCTTTGAACCTCGGATGACTTTTCAGGTGAAGAGCCACCTCTTTAATATAATTCTTGGTTCTTATTATATGCTCGCCGGTTTCCCTGTCTCTATATTCAGCCAGAACTCCCATGCTCTCAATCGTGGCCTCACGAGTCAGCATAAGCTCCTTTGTTCTCTCTCTGACCAGATTCTCAAGGTTCAAATTAAGCGCTTTAATCTCGTTTCGGGCTGCCTTCAGTCCCAGTTGATTATTCACTCTTGCTTCAAGTATTTCCAACTTAAAAGGCTTGGAAATATAATCAAGCGCTCCTGTCTTTAAACCTTTTATCTCATTCACTTCATCTTTAAGGGCTGTCAGAAAAATTATAGGAATCTCTTTTGTGTGTTCATTAGATTTGATTGTTTTACATACTTCAAAACCATCCATTCCCGGCATCATTATATCCAGTAAAATTAGATCAATATCGTTATTTTCATTGACAAGTTTCAATGCACTTTGGCCATCGACCGCTTTCATTATGTCATAGTTCAACGGCATGAGCGCTCCTTCGAGAAGTTTTAAATTCCGTGCTTCATCGTCAACAATCAGAATTTTCATAAAAACATTCCTGTCCTCTTATATAAAAGTTTATTTAAAGGGCAGCTGTGTTATATATTTTATTCGTTCCAGAACAGGAGGATGGGAATAGTGAAATATAGAATATAACGGATGTGGATGGATATTAGACAAGTTATCTGCGGAAAGCTTTTTGAGCCCGCTGACAAGGTGTTCGGAGGTACCAGCTAGCCCCACAGCAAAAGTATCAGCTTCTTTCTCATGCAGTCTTGACCAATAATTCAGCAACGGCACTAATAAAAACATTGCCAATGAAAATGAGAAATAGACCAAAAGCAGCAAGCATGGCATATACAGTTCAGAAGATATCCCGGCATCCCTTTCTATCCCAAACACAGAAAACAAGAAGGTGCTTTTTGAGAAGAAATAAGCAAGGGATATTCCTGCCAGAAATATCAGCTCAAAAACTAAAATTCTTTTTAGAATGTGTTTTCTTTTCCAATGCCCTGCCTCATGCGCAACTATTGACAATATTTCATCATGGCTCATCTTCTCAATCAGCGTATCAAATAGAACTATTCTTTTAACTTTTCCAATACCTGAAAAATAAGCGTTGGTATGTTTTGTCCGCTTTGACGCATCGATCTTTAGAACTTTTGAAACTCTTATTCCTGTCCTGGATATTACCGCTATCAACTTATCTTTTAACTCTTCCTCTTTTAACTGTTCAAACTTGTTGAACAGAGGCTCAATAACATAAGGTGATATGTAAAGCATAACTATTGAAAAAAGGGAAAAAGCCATCCACACAAAAAACCACCAGTGCTGAACATGTTTTATAACAGAAAAAGCTAAAGAAACTAAAATTGCCAGCATTACGAAGGAAATGACCGCTGACTTCAAAAAATCAACCAGCCATAACTTTAATGTCATCGTGTTAAAACCATATTTTTTTTCAATCTTAAAAGTAGAATAAAGATCAAATGGGATGCTTAAAACCCCTGCTAAAAACGTTAAAATCCAGAAATAGAGTATTCCATTAATGTAATAGTTTGATGTAAAAGAAAGGATTATCTTGTTATAAAAGTTTATAATCCCGCAGAAAAAAAACACAATAGCAATCAAGGCAGTGTATGAATTATGAAGAAAGCCGAAGTTTATTTTTTCTATCGTGTATGATCGTATTTTTGAGAGTTTTTCAGCCTCGATAATACCCTCAAATCCCTCAGGCATAATATCTCCAAACTTTTTGAGGTGTATCAAGTTCAGATAATCGAGAATAAACTCAAAAATGCGAAAAACTAAAAAAACTAAAATAATAAAAACAAAGAATACCATAGCCATAGCAATACCTTTCGTTCACTTATTTAAAAAAGTCTTCCCCCGTAACAGTGTCCATAACTTTGAACTCTTCTATATGCAGCATAGGATCAGCTCTAAAGCTCAAATCTTTACCATATTTATCTTCCAATTCCCTGAGAAATCTCTCGTCTTCATTTTTAAGCCTTGCTAAGACCGTGGGATTCATAATTACTCTAACCGAGAGGTTTTTATCGTAAGATTTTCTTCTTAACAACTCCTTAAGCTGCCTTTGAATTTCTACACTGATAGAGAGCGGAGATTTGACTTTACCAGTCCCCTTACAATAGGGACAAGGATCATAGACCCTGTCGAGAAGGCTCTGCTGATCTCTCTGTCTAGTCATCTGCATAAGGCCGAATTGAGAAATAGGAAGAACATTTGCCCTTGCTTTATCGTTTCTCAGCAGCTTCCTCATTCTTCTCAGCACCTGCTCATTGTCGGCATAACTATCCATATCAATAAAGTCTATAACTACAAGTCCGCCTATATTTCTAAGCCGCAACTGCCGAGCTATTTCATCAGTCGCTTCCATATTGGTGTTGAAAATAACATCTGAATTTCGCCCTGCCCCGCCCCTTGCTGATCCTGTATTAACATCAATTGCTATCAATGCCTCTGTTTCATCTATGCAAATATATCCACCGCTGGGAAGACTGACCGTCCTTTCAAATATTTTCGAAATCTTTTCCTCTATCCTGTAATATTCAAATATCGGTTCGGCTTTCTTGTGAAGAATTATCCTGTCAGCTATTTTTTTACCCAAAATTTTTTCCGTAAAGCTTTTTATGTAATCATAGTTTTGCTTGTCATCTATAACTACTTCCTCTATCTCTTCGGTAAAAAAATCCCTCAAACTCTTTTCTATCAATGAAGGCTCTTCATATACTTTTCGAGGTCTGCTTGATTCTTTTTTTGTCCGTTCTACAGCATTCCACTTTTCAAGCAGCATGGAAAATTCATTTTTCAGAAACGATGCTTTCCTATCTTCTGCAACAGTACGACAAATCAACCCTACCCCCTCTGGGATAGGAAATTTAAACAATATCTTTTTTAGTCTTTCTCTTTCCTTTTGCTCAGTTATTTTTTTGGAAATGCCAATATGATTCGAAAAAGGAAGAAATACTAAAAACCTGCCCGGAATAGTTATATTTGTCGTTACTCTCGGACCTTTTGTGCCTATTGAATCCTTTACAACCTGAACAAAAAGAATTGATCCCACGGGAAAAAGTACCGGGATGTCATCCAACTTTATTCTTTTCTGATCCCTTTTACTGATGTTTATGTCATCAAAAGTAGCAGGAAGCATATCCTCAAAATGCATGAAAGCATTCTTTTCCGTCCCTATATCTACAAACACGGCTTGAAGCGCCTTCTGTATATTTACTACTTTTCCAATAAAAATTGCACCGACTATGTTTGCCTTATTTTTTCTTTCAACTTGATATTCCTCAAGGCACTCGCCATTAATCAATGCAACTCTAGCCTCAAGATTCTCACTGTTAATAATTATTCTTCTTCTATTCTCCATACCATCTTCTTTTGTTTTTTTTGTTTGCAATTATGCAGCCTTTTAATTCACGAAACTTCCAGCTTCAATTCTTGTACCCAGCAGAAAATCCTCGCCCGCCATTTCTTTTTTCCCTTCGGGTATCAACCTGGCAATTTTAAGCGCTCCGCTGCCGCAGGAAATTATCCAACCTGTTTTATCAGATTTTATAACCTCCCCTGCCCTTCCTGTCAAATCGTTTATAACCTCTCCGGCTGTAATATTAATTTTTTTAAGGCCTTTTGATGTGTTAATGTTAAAATACGCCCCCGGCCACGGATAGAAAGCTCTAATCTTTCTCTCTATCTCCATGGCAGACATATTCCAGTCTATAAATCCATCATTTTTTTTGATTTTACCCACATAAGAAGCCCTAGAATGATCTTGTTTTTTTGGATAAATTTTACCAGAAAAAATATCATAAATTGTTTCCTCTGTATTTTCTGCGGCCAATTTTCCTAAATTCAATTCAAGCTCATCCGCATATTCATCTCCATGCAAGGACATTTTAACTTCCTTATACACAGCGCCATTATCCAACCCTTTTTCCATCTTCATAAAACAAACACCGGCTTCACTATCTGCATTCAAAATAGCTGATGTTATGGGAGATGCGCCCCTATACTTGGGCAAAAGCGATGCGTGCACATTTACGCACGATATCTTGGGAATTTCTAAAAAAGTTTCTTTCAATATCTGGCCGAAAGAAATGACAAGAATAATGTCAGGTGCTAACTCTTTTACCTTGGAAATAAAAACAGAATCATTTACGGAAAGAGGTTTGTCCGCATCAACATTATTTTTTTGCGCCCAAACTCCCACAGGTGTGGGAAGTAAAGCCTTGCTCCTTCCTGCGGGCCTGTCTCTTTGCGTGCATACGCCCAACAGCTCGAATCTGTCAGATCTGTAAATCCTGTCTAGAACAGGTACAGCTATTTCTCCAGAACCTAAAAAATATAGTTTTATTTTCATAACGAATGTTTAAGTTAGACCATAGACTGAAGACCACAGACTACAGTCATCAGAAAGTTGAGTTATAATCTCCTATCTTCCATACACCTTTTTCGCGAAAGCTACATTCGAGGGTGAAGTGCAACCAACAATGATTTGAATTATATGTTAGCTGAGATATAAAAGCAACCGTTAATTCAAACAAGGAGGGTGCATGAAATATATCCAGTTAACAGAAAGAGAAAGATATCAGTTGGAAGCGCTAATGCAAACGTGCTCGATTCAAAAAATGATAGCAGAGGCATTGGGGAAGAAATAAATCAACTGTATCACGAGAGTTAAAAAGGAATATAAAAACAAGAAAAGTCTGGAAGTTAGCGGTAAGAAGAAAGCTTATTTCCGAACGTCCGGCGAAAGTTGCCAAGTGTTATAGTTCAACAACGGCGCCCTCGGCGAGGTCGCCCTTGTCATCAAAATATACCTTATCTATAGTCCCGCCTACTGCAAAAATTTTAATTTTCATATACCTCCCAAATATCTTTTGCGTATTCAGCAATAGTTCTGTCACTGGAAAAATACCCCATATTTGCAACATTCATGATAGACTTCTTTGTCCACTCCAAAGTATTTTTATAAACTTCATCTACCCTTTCATGACAGTTGATATAGCTCTGAAAATCAGCAAGAAGCATATACTGATCCCCGTTATTGAGTAAGGAATCAAAAATAGGTTTGTATCTGTCCTTATTATCAGGCGAAAAATAACCGTTGACTATTGGGTTCAGAGCACCCTTAAGATCATTATTCCACAAATAATAGTCGTAAGGGTTGTATCCGCTATTCTTAAGATGAGCTACTTCCTTCGCATCAAGGCCGAAAATGAATATATTGTCATCGCCTACGGCATCCTTTATTTCTACATTGGCTCCGTCCAATGTACCTATTGTAAGCGCCCCGTTAAGAGCAAACTTCATATTGCTTGTGCCGGAAGCTTCCGTCCCAGCGGTAGAAATCTGTTCAGATATTTCACTTGCCGGAAATATCTTCTCAGCCATAGAAACACCATAATTAGGCAGGAAAAACATTTTCAAATAATCAGCAGTATCAGGGTCATTGTTTATTACCTGCGATACATCGTTAATAAGTTTTATAATAAGCTTTGCATTCTCATAACCAGGTGCGGCCTTTCCTCCGATAAAAACAGTTCTTGGAATAAAGTCTTTTTTCTGTGAACCTTTTATCCTGAAGTACTGGTGAACGACACCAAGAACATTTAATAACTGGCGCTTATATTCATGTATTCTTTTGACCTGCATATCAAACCGTGTAAAAGGTTCGACTATAATACCTAACTCTTTCTTCAAATAGGTGGCAAATATTTTTTTATTTTTAATTTTTACACTTTCCCAGGACAAACAAACATACTTATACTTAGTCTTATCTTCCAGAGCTTTAAGCTCAAACAAATCTTTAATCCATTTGTCCCCGATAATATCTGTTATCAGATTTGATAAGAGAGGATTTGCCTGTTTTAGCCATCTGCGCTGAGTTATCCCATTGGTTTTGTTATTAAACTTTTTTGGCCACATCTCGTAGAAATCAGGCAACAGCCTGGTTTTTAATAGCTCAGTATGTAGTTTTGCTACGCCATTTATAGAATGAGAACCTACTATACCCAAGTAAGCCATCCTTATTTTTTTCTCGTCCCCCTCCTCTATTATAGACATAGCCCTTTTCTTCAAATTGTTTCCGGGAAAAGCTTTCTCCACTTCTTTTAAAAATCTTGTATTTATTTCATAGATTATTTCAAGAATTCTGGGCAACAAGACCGAAAACAGAGATACCTTCCATTTTTCTAAAGCTTCTGGCATGAGTGTATGATTAGTATATGCAAATGTTTTAGTAACGATATTCCATGCTTTATCCCAGCCAAGTTCATACTCGTCAACAAGCAATCTCATCAGCTCAGGAATAGCCACAGTAGGATGCGTATCATTAAGCTGTATAGCCACTTTATTCGAAAAATTATCAAATGTTTTGTTTTTCTTTAGATAATCTTTAATTATTGTTTGAAGAGAAGCTGACACAAAGAAATATTGTTGTTTTAACCTCAACTCTTTACCGGAAGATGTATTATCATTAGGATATAAAACTTTTGATATAGTTTCATCAAAAGCTTTACTCTGAACAGCCTTTTCATAGTCCCCATTATTAAAGTAATCAAGATTGAAATCATCGCTGGATTTTGCCGTCCACAACGTCAAACTATTGACAGTTTCAGTTTTGTACCCGGGAATCAAAAATATATAAGGGATTGCTAAAACTTCTTCAGCATCTACCCACTCCACCTTGTATACGCCCTTACCATCAGTCATTCCCTTTGTCTTTCCATAGAACTTTATTTTCACTGCGTCTTCTATTCGCTGTATTTCCCAAGGATTGTTCTTAAAAAGCCAATTATCAGGCTTCTCTATCTGCCAACCATCTTCTATTTTCTGGTTAAACATTCCATATTCGTATCGTATGCCAAAACCATAACCAGGAATATCCATAGTGGCCATGGAATCAAGAAAACATGCAGCAAGCCTGCCAAGCCCACCGTTTCCAAGTCCAGCATCTTGCTCCTGCTCATAGAGATCTTCAAGGTTAATAGAAATTCTTTTTAACGCATCACAAGCAGTTTCTTCCATGTCAAGATTATCTATTGCATTGCGCATGAATCTTCCCATAAGGAATTCCAACGAAAAATAATAAACCTTCTTTTTGCCATCTTGTTCATATTTTTTTTCTGTTGCCAACCACTTCTCAGTCAAAATGGCTTTCTGTGAAAGAGCCAATATCCTGTATTTATCGTAGTCTGTAGTATCTGAAAGTTTCTTTCCCAGTACATTTTGTAATATACTTTCACAAAAAGCCTCAAACTCCTGTTTTTCATAAAGCTTTCTCGCTAGCATCACAGGTTTCTCCTTAAATATGTGTTATGAACAAGTTTTTTCTGATAATTATACCAGAGCATATAGGTCATTCAATAGCTTAGATTATATTTGCCAGCATTCAAAAGAACAAAAAAGCAACCTGAAGATCTATTTTTGATAACTGTTGAAAAATACTCGTTCGTCAAAAGATTTTTTCTTAGGAGAAGAAAGACTTTCAGACGGAATACCTACGGGTAATATGACTTGTATTTTTTTTGAGGAGGGCAAGTTAATGAATTCGGCTATTTTTTCTGCTCTTCTATCAATCCTTAGCCATCCGTCTACCCATACTGTGGCGTATCCCAAATCTGTAATTGCAAGAAAAATGTTTTCTACTGCCGCAGAGCAATCTTCTATCTGAAACGACAAACCTTCATATACTGCAGATGGATTCTTGTCAATAATGCACGCAATGTAAGCCTTTGCCTGCTGCATAGCCTTATTATTCTCATGCATCAAGTTGATTTTAGAAACCAAGTCCGGTTCAGTTACCACGA
>JAJXWI010000023.1 GCA_021781705.1 bacterium
TTTTGATATTGCAGAAACGGGCGCATCCAATTGTGAGAATGGGCCTCTGTCGCTCGTCGCAACAATTGGATCAAAGAGCCCGTGACTGTTATCACTTAAATTTTACATTTCATTTGGGAGAAGAACCCTCTTTTCTCTACACAAACAAAAAGATCATAATTTTAAATAGCCTTTTTCCCAATAAGCAATTGAGGCGAAAGTCCTGACCCAGAAATTAGCTTTTTCATCAGCAGGACATGAGTCTTTAAAGTCCTGAACCCAGCCAAAAGACCGATCCATATAGATATCTCTTAGGATATTGGCAACATGTTTCGGCTTCCACTTCGCGTGGATTACAAAGTCATATATAAAACCTTTCATATTAATCGGCTGAAGAGCTCTTGGATTTGGACAATATAGGATACTCTTTGCCCATTCAGGGATGTTCTGCTCATGCTTTGCATATTGCAACGCCAGCCCTACAGGGATATCTTCTGTCGCATCAAATTCTCTGTGGAACTGATATAATTGCGTCTGTTTATATTCTTCAATAAAGTCTATGATCGAATCATTTGCGTCAGGAATGAATCCATCAAAATTTCGCGCCCACTTCCCTGCTTTTTCAAGGTCCCACATGCACTCAATTACGTTATCAATATCAGCTTCACAATATAGTTTTTTGCCATCAAATGTACCCCCAATGACATCCACAAGCGGAGGCTGCGAGTATTGGCCATATTTTTCTATATTCTTTTTATGAAGGCTAAAAGGGCTTCGTATTGATCTGGCGTGAGGAGCGCCTTCGCACCAGCTATTGTCGATGTTTATACACTTTTCTCTTGAATCAGAGACAGTTAGAGGCAGTTTGCCTTCACGTTCATTATTTTTAAAGGCTTCCATGGTTTTTAGGGCTACATATTCAGCGAGCCTTGTAACACCGCTGAAGGTCAACATGGCTTCATAAGTTATTCCGTAATTTTGGCCTGATTTTACCATCCCATATTCGGCAAATCCTATTTTCATGAGTGCGACGGCGGATCTATGATTTAGTTTGACATTGAAAAGGATATGACCGCCCGACGGGGTAAAATCCAGAAGAAAGGGCATGCTCCTGTCGATAAAAATTGTTTTTATAAAATTTATAGCAGGTATAGTTTCTTTAAAATACGATTTCTGGGTTTCTTTATTTGTATAAAGTTTGTATTGGTCTTCTGATAGAAATATTTCAAAGTCCATAGGACATAATACTGTTTGGCTCCCAGCTCCTATAACCGGCAGGTGTACTTGGAATCCTTTTTGCACAGTAAGATAATCCAAATTATCTGTTAACGTTCTCATTATCGGGAAAGCCTTAGAAAATCCCGCATTAATGAGTTCCTTCTCTATGGTGATTGCGCAGCCGCTATTTACAAAACAATTTTTTATTTTATCTATAACGGTTTTGTAGTATTCAGATGAGTTCATATCTCCTCCCCTTTTTTTATGGCATTTTTATTTTAACATAAAAAAGAATATAAAGCTATAAATTTTAATCCGATTTAGCGTTATGCCTAGCGTACCAGTATTAATGGAATTTTAATATATTTCATAACGTTTTCGACATCATGAACAGACTGAACCTTCTCATCAAGGTTCACCAGGATAAGACGCTCAGAAGATTCCAACGGGTTATCTACTGTTATGGTTTTTATGGTTTCGCCGAAAGAAAAGTCTATTTTGTCCTGAGTTATTTTAGCAGTAAAAATCAAAGGATTATCTGTTTTTTTGTAATTCTGCAAAGAATATTTTACAAGCAGCATTTTATCGTCAAGGACATATCCAAACCAGCCATCGGAAGCATCTGAGCGCAACGTTATATTTTCTCCTTTTGTCGAAAAAATCAGCCTTTCATTAACTATCTTACTGCCTGTTGTTACCGGAACATATTCGATTTTCCCGGAATCATCGTAAGTTATAAATCTTGACTGATACCGGCTTATCATACTCAATGGAATTATTAGATATCCTCCGGGTTTTACTGAAAGAGTTTGAATGAGTGAAATTGCCCTATTCTCTGTCATTCCATTTTCTATTTTTCTGGAAATTAACAAATCTCCCGGTTCAAGATTCATCATGTATAATTTGTGAAATTTCAGACCGTTGTCCAATATGCTGTCAATGAGAACTATATTCCTGTCATTACTTTTGTATCCTTCCTGTTTAATGACTCTTATATTTTTCCCAGACTCAATACCTTTTAGGATCATGTCATTGTTTTGAGGAATAAATATATTTACATTATCGAGAGTAAATTTCTTCAAAGTCCCGTTATGTTCCGATGTTATCTCTACGTATTTATCTCCATCATGAATTTCAGTCGTTTGGATTTTGTTTACTTCCGTAGTCTTTGCCCAGGAAATCTCACCCCTTGAAAGAAAACAATTTTTGCAGCATGATGTTAGAAGAAAACTTAAAAATACTGCAAAAAATAAAAACAATAACTTCATTATCAGTCACACAAATATTTAAAAGAATATATTATGCTTATGGTAAGCTACAGAATGAAAAAATGATAGTGGCTTTGGATCAAAATTTACAAATTTATATGGTATGATAATGACACTTTTATCTTAAATTCCACGCGGCTCGAAAAAAGGAATATTTTTCCTGTTATTCCGCTTGAATAAAAATATATTGACAAGCATTCTTTGATTCATAGAAAATTGTCAATAAATAAATTTTACATTTTCTTTTAACAAGTTAATTAAAAAAAATAACAACGAGGTATTATGATGAGAATTATGGAAAAAGTACGTTTTTTAACAACGGTGGCCATTATATTGGGGCTAGCAAGCATTAATTGTCTGGGAGATATGGAAAAGGTAGAATTCAAGAAAGTTAATGTAGCCAGCATAGAATGCGAACAATTCAGATCTATAAGGAATGAAACAAATAAAGATATAAAATTCATCCTGAGGTGTAAACTTGTATTCTATCCAGCCTCTGAGAAGGGTAACGTTATAACAAAAGAAGGAGTGATACTCATACCCAGTAAGGGTACTTTGACGGATGCTAACGTGTACATGTCGTCAACATTCCCCTGCTCTTATGTGTTTCCTGCTCGCCCTTTGCACTGGACATTCGAAATCCTTCTAGAACACACTCTGAGTGATAACTTGCCTTGGCAAGATTCAATACTTAAGGCTGATCAATATGGAATGTCCTATGACTCCAGGTTTGTGTCGCCTTACTGCAAAGGCTATCCCAGTCAATCAGTATTCTCGTATTCTTTCAATAGTGTAACGCAAGATATGTTGGATAATTCAACCAAATCCAAAAGTACATTATAAATCTTAACGAAATTCTTAGCTTTCATTCCCCGTGGCTTGCCACGAGGAATGAAAGCTAGCTGTAACAAAGATATCCCATTATCCAGTATCGTTCCTGAGGGATGTTCAAGATGAACTCTCAGGCTGCTCCCCTACAAACTCGTCGAATTAAAAATAGTTCCGATAGTTTCAACCACGACCGCCCACAATATTCTCAAAAAACTACCTTGAGCCTCATCTTAGCAAATACTGAAAAATTCCGCTAAACAATTAATCGGAGAAGTTACCGCACCTATCCCTGCGGCTCCGGGGCATCCATTATTTTGAATGACGATGAATATGTTCGTAATGGTGTGGCTAAAATTTTCCTTGAATTCGAACCGTATCCTCATGCTAAAAAGGTAGTTTTGGTTATGAACAACTTGAACACGCACGGGATTTGCGTCATTATGTAGGCTTTTCCTCCAGAGGAGGCATTGCGGTTGGCAAATTACCACGAAAGACGCAAGGGTAAAATTGAAGCGATTATATCCGAAGCTTTAAGCTTTATCGCGTCCTAGTTTCTTATAGTTTTTCTCACAAAGTTCTTTGTCTGTGAACTGGATAAATTCAATTGGAGCATCATTAACCAAAACGAAAGCGACTATAGAGCCTTCTCCGCAGGGGCTGTTTGGTTCAATGATTACTTTATGCCCCTTAATAGCTTCATGAATATCATCAACTTCAAATGCAACATGCGGTAGTTCTTTTACGATATCCGGGATTTTACATTTTGGTCCATATTTCATCCACTCTATATTAAATTCATTCTCCTGATAACCTGCTGTATATACATCAAAATCCACCAGATACTTTTCATTCTTTAACTTCTTAGTCGTAGGTATCCCAATATGATTGTATCTATACTTCTTACTATCCATAGTATTTCCTAAACCTTACACTTTAAACTGTCGTTATATATCCAAATCCTTTACGCCTGCGGCATATTTTTCTATATATTCGCGGCGCGGCTCTACATCGTCGCCCATTAACAGAGAGAATATTCTTTCAGCCTGGTAGGCATCTTCCATAGTAACCTTAATCATTTTCCTTGCGGTAGGCTCCATAGTTGTTTCCCAGAGCTGTTCGGCATTCATTTCTCCAAGACCTTTATATCTTTGGATGTGGAGTCCCTGCCTTCCGGTTTTCTTTATGTATTCAAACAGAGCAGAAAGAGAATTTAAATATACCTCTTTTTTGTCTGTGCATATTACTTTGAATATCGGTTCAGCGTCTGCAAAAAGAGCATTTGTCGGCAACCCTGACTCAACCAGTTGCACAGCAAGTGATTCGCATGCTTTTGATTCATAGATGCGAGTTGTGTCTATTTGTGAATCTATTTTTGCAGCAACATCTGCCTCGTCACTATTTGATGACAATGCTGACTTTAACCTTTCTCTAGATTCTTTAATAAATGTTGATTCCTGCTCATCAGAAAGGGCATAAAACTCGCTTATTGTCCCGTCATTTTCTCTTACTATGATTCTGGAAATTGGAAATTTGCCGTCTTTTTCTTTTTCAAAATAGCTTTCAGGTATTATCCCGTGCCTCATAAGCCCTGTCGAAATCTGCTTTGATGTATTTACGATATCGAGCATTTTTCTAAGCTGTTGGTTTTCTACCGTAACATCTGGAAGCTTTGTAACGTTGACATCTTCACAGCCCAGCTCAATCAAATATTTGTCAAGCTGTTCTTCTGTGTCAATATAACGTTCTTTACTACGCCTTTTTACTTTGAATAAGGGTGGTTTTGCTATGTAAACGTAACCTGCTTCTATGAGCTGTTTCATCTGGCGGAAGAAGAATGTCAGTATAAGTGTCCTTATATGCGAACCGTCTACGTCTGCGTCTGTCATTATTACAACTCTGTGATATCGTGCTTTTGTTATGTCAAATTCTTCATGCCCCACTCCGCAGCCTATTGCCGCTATTAGGGACTGGATTTCCTTATTCTCAAAAACCTTGTCAATTGTAGTTTTTTCAACGTTTATAAGCTTACCGCGAATAGGCAATATTGCCTGAAAAGAACTGTCTCTTCCTTGTTTTGCTGAACCGCCTGCAGAATCTCCTTCTACGATATACATTTCACATTTTGACGGATCCTTTTCTGAACAGTCAGATAGTTTCCCGGGGAGCGAAAATCCTTCCAATGCACCTTTTCTCTGTACTAATTCTCTTGCCTTTCTAGCTGCTTCTCTTGCCCTGGCTGCTATAAGAGCTTTATTTATTATTTCTCTTGCGGGAACCGGATTTTCTTCAAGAAATGCTCCTAATGCATCATTTACGATAGATTCTACTATCCCTCTGACATCACCATTTCCGAGCTTTGTTTTCGTTTGCCCTTCAAACTGCGGGTCGCGAACTTTTACGCTAATTATGCTAGTAAGACCTTCTCTTACGTCGGTACCTGTCATGTTTTTATCTTTGATCAGGTTTTTATCTTTTGCGTAATTATTAAGTGTACGCGTCAGACCGGTCTGGAACCCTGTAAGATGAGTGCCGCCCTCAATGGTGTTAATGTTGTTTACGTAGCTGAAAATGGTTTCTGCAAACGTGTCGTTATATTGCATTGCCACTTCGATATCCACATCTTCTTTACTTTTGTGAAGGAAAATCACCTCGGGATGCAATACTTTTTTGTTTGCATTAAGAAAAGATACGAATTCGACGATTCCGCCTTCATAATAATATCTATCTTCTTTTCCCTGTTCTCGTTCGTCAACAAGAATAATTTCTATACCCTTATTCAAGAAAGCGAGCTCTCTGAGTCTGCTTGCGAGAATATCCCAAACATATACGGTAGAAGTAAATATTTCACTGTCCGGCTTGAATGTAACAGTCGTTCCAGTCAGATTTGTTTCACGAAGTTTCCTCAATGGAGATACAGTAGCGCCTCGTTCAAATTTTATGTGTGAAACAACGCCGTCTCTTTGAACTTCGACTTCAAGCCATTCGCTCAAGGCATTTACGCAGGATACGCCTACGCCGTGGAGTCCTCCGGAGACTTTATAAGCGTCATGATCGAATTTGCCTCCGGCGTGCAGCACAGTAAGAACGACTTCAACTGCGGGTTTTCCTTCCCCCTCATGCATGTCTACCGGAATTCCACGTCCATCGTCTATTACTGTAACGGAATTATCAACATGAATAATAACTTTTATCTTTTTAGCATGCCCTGCAAGAGCCTCGTCTATACTGTTGTCAACAACCTCGTACACCAGATGATGCAACCCACGTTGGCCTGTGTCTCCGATATACATACTGGGACGGAGGCGAACCGCTTGGAGCCCCTCAAGTACGGTTATTTGACTGGCTGTATAATTTGACACCGGATTGGTCTTCCCATTGACTTCAACAGATTCATTCATTTTGTTTCACTTCTATAATTAAAAATTAATTTAAAAAAACATATAAAACACTTTTAGCTCAGCTCTCGCTTTGCTATGAGCAGCTGTAAAGGCTTTTAATATAGCTATAGAAGACTTATTTTCTATGAAAAATACGCTTATTTAATCATAATATTTATGACAAATAATAGGCTAAAAAATGTAGGAGGCTTGAATGAGGTGTTTGTTTGTGGAATAATACTGGTTGGCTCTATGAACTTTTTTAATATTGACTTTTTAATGAATACTTTAAAATTTTTATTTTTCTGGACTCTGACGCTTACTTTATGCGTAATTATTTATTCAAGACACTGCCCTTCTGTTCCTGAATTTTCACTGAACAAGCAGAAAAATAGTCTTGACAGTAGCAGGATTCTTTTGGAAACAAGATTTATTCCACAGCCCGACTTTATTCTATTTGCTCATAGCCCGACTTTGACAAGGTTAAGCAACGGGGATCTTCTTGCTCTATGGTTTGCCGGTAATGATGAAGGAAAGCCCGATGTAAAAATCTGGCAATCAACGTGCCATAATGGAGCCTGGAAAATGGCGCATACTGTCGTATCTCCGGAATTGATAAGCAAAGAAACAAAACGCTATGTGCGCAAAGTGGGAAATCCCGTGGTATACAAGTCTGCCAAAGGAACACTGCACCTTTTTGTTGTTACTGCAATCGGAGGATGGGCAGCGAGCAGCTTGAATGAACTTGATTCTTATGATGAAGGGAAAACATGGCAAAATACCAGAAGACTGATATTGACGCCCTTTTTTGACCTCAGCACACTATGCAGAACTAGCCCTGTTGCTTTAAATGATGGCGGTTTTTACCTGCCAGTTTATCATGAATCAGTGCGTGATTATCCGGAAATCCTTCGCTTTGATTCTGAGGGAAATTTCGTCCAGCAGATACGAATGACCAGCCATAATGATATTTTACAGCCGAGTATAGTTCCTCTAGATAAACAAAAAGCTTATGCCTTTTTTAGAAATAATGGCGATGAGCCCAGAACTCTGTATCGCCAGCAAACTAATAATTGCGGTTTAGAATGGGGCGAATTGGAGAAGACAAATTTAAATAATCCTAATTCGTCGTTAGTTGTTGAAGAAATACTACCAGGCAAATTTCTTATGGTTCACAATCCAGATGATCGCTGTAAAATAACTCTTTCAACCTCAAATGATGGTCTCAAGTGGCAAGAATTTTATACTCTGGAAGATGTCACGGGCGAAAGTTTTTCTTACCCGTCAATTTATGTTCATGACGATGTCGTTGATATTTTATATTCATGGAAAAAGCAGAAGATAAAACATGTAAGATTTAATCTAGCGTGGCTAAAAAGTAAGGGATTTTAGAAAATGAGCACAATGGCAAATAATTTACCACTAATTTCTGTCTCTCTGCTTTGTGCATGGCTCGTTACCGGTATAATTTTTCATTTTTCTAAATTTAAAACTATGAGACCCGGAAACCGATTTATTTTCGTGCTTCTTGTGTTTGCGCTTATAAGATTTGCGCCTGTCTATGATGGTATGAGCGTAGCACATATATTGCGCGGTATTCTGGGAGACCTAAGTATTACCACTATGCTTTTATTTTTAACCTTCCTTTATAGTGAAATAAGGGGCTGCAACAGTTGTTATAAAATCAATAACGCTCTCTGGTTGCTCATATTTATAATTGGTCTTACACTTTGCCTATCTGTTTTTGGCTGTATCCCATTTGATATTTATGCATCAGGGTATTTTCCTAAAGGATTACTTATTTTCTATTTGATTACTCAAGCTTTATTCCGGCAGTTAAATAAAAAATTTACAATATTCTGGCTGCTGGCTCTTGTCGGTTACATATTCAAAGTGCTACCTTCTCCAAATCTTTGGGATTATCTTATCGATCCGGTACTTTGGCTTGTATCTCTTGTCTGCCTAATAGTGTTCGGATTTTTAAAAATTAAGAATCGTACAAAATTTCTAAATCCTAATTTTAGATTTAAAACCCACTACAATTAGACAATCAATATTTAAACTGATTGTTAGATATTTGTTAGATTCAACAATCTCCCATTTAATTCATTTTACTTTTTTTTAAACGTCTATAATTTAAGCACGCTTTCTAACAAAGAAAGATAGTGTTGATTGATATGACAGCTTGGTGCAAATCAAATTGTCGAAAAGATCTGAGTCTTTATTCAGGTCATAGGTTTATTTTTTACGGTTTTTCTGTAACCTTATTCAAATCTCCCTAATCCCACCACACATGTCCCAATTACAGAAAAACCGTTTTTCCTTTTTGGATATCTCCGAGCGCACTTATAACACAGTTTTGTCCAATAATGATAGGAATGTATGCAAAGGATTCTTCGGAATGATTTTTGGGTGTACGAAAATTATAAAGTGCAATCCGTCCGAGTTACGATCTAAAATCCCAAATTAGGCTGTATGACTCCCCAATCCTTATCAGAATCCTCATCATCCACCTTTTCTTCCTTCTCAGAAGTTTTGTGAATCTTTGAATGAACGCTCTTTTCTGTTTTCTTTTTTACTTCAATCTGAATTTTTTCCGATTTTTCCGGCTCAAGAAGCAATTCAGAATCAGGAATAGATTGTTTTTCTTGATCACCCTCGACATCAGCGGCAGAATCATCTACATTTTCATCTATTTGCTCTAGGGGCGCTACGTATTGTTCTTCCTGCCTTTTATAAACAATTTTGAGTACTTTTTTATCGGCAAGAAGAAATCCTCTGGCGCCAGGATTTCTTAGCGGCACCTTTGAAAAATCAGCCTCCACTGTAGATTCTTTACATCTTTTAGTAGGTGCAAGCACACAGTCGTAAACACAATTTTCTCTTGTAATAATAAGCTCAAGTTGACAATCTTCAGGAATCAGATTGTACTCTTTTTCTCTAATAAACTTGGTTATCATGCATCTTTTCACGAAGTACTTTCCAGAACTTCTTTCTTTATAAATTACAGAGTACACGTTGGTCTTATCATATTTATTAAAGTAGAACAGCTTGCCTACATAAGTTTTTTGAGGGACAGGAACAATCTTATACTTTCCGCTTTTATCGATACAAATAAGACAGTCAAATTCGTTACATGCAAATGTTTCCTCGCTCTTGACCCCTGCGCCGATATAGCCATTTCCCCTGTCCCATCCGACTTTAATATTATTGAGGGCAATAGCCTTTTTATCTATCTCTTCAAATTCTTCTATTTCTGTACGTCTCGGAAAATTAATTGCGTACCTGTCAATCAGAGACTGGACGTACTTTATCGCATACCTCTTCATAGACTTAAGATTTTTCTCAACATCTTTCATAAGAGTGACAATTTCATCAATTTCATCTTTATTTTTATTGAGATCATATTTTGAAATCTTTCGAATAGGAATAGCAAGCAGCTTCTCAATATCTGCCTCGGTTATTTCTCTCTTAAGCTCATCAACAAATTTACTGAGCCCCTTTCTAACCTCAGAATGAACAAGATTATAGGTCTCGCATTCTTCTATCTTCTTGTAAATCCTGTTTTCTATAAAAATCCGTTCAAGACTCTTTTCATGAAACTTCTCGTTAAGCCTGCCAAGCTCAATGACAAGTTCCCTTTTTAGATAATCAACGAGGCATTCCGTGTTATGTTTTAAAATTTCACTAACGGACACTATTTGAGGTCTATTATCCTTTATCACTAGCATACTTGCTGTGACAGACATGGAACATTCAGTGTAGGTGTATAAGGCCTTCAATGTTTTTTCGGGATTATAACCTCTGGCAGCCACAACCTCTATTTCTATTTTTTCTGCAGTATAATCATTTATTGATGCTATTTTTATCTTGTTTTTATTAGCAGCTTTTTCTATAGAAGCTATGAGCCTTTCCGTGTCGGTCATAGCCGGAATTTCTCTGATAATCAACCTTCTACCATCTATATCAATCTTTGCCCTGACTGTTACTTTCCCATTGCCATCGTTATAATCGGCGACATTCATTATCCCGCCATGAAGAAAATCAGGATAAAGCTGAAAGTTCTGCCCATTTAAAATCGCTATCTGAGCCTCAAGAAGTTCTTTGAAATTATGAGATAGAATCGTAGTTGTCATCCCGGGAGCGATCCCCTCCTGCCCTGCCATTAGCAATAATGGAATTTTTGCGGGCAGAAAAACCGGCTCTCGATTCCTGCCGTCGTAAGAATCAATAAAATCAGTAATATCCTCGTTAAAAAGAACTTCTCTTGCCAGCGGAGTAAGCCTTGCCTCGATATACCTTGCTGCCGCCGCTCCGTCTCCGGTAAAAATATTCCCGAAGTTTCCCTGCTTTTCTATAAAATATTCCTTATTGGCTAAACCAACCAGCGCTTGATAAATAGAAGCATCACCATGAGGATGAAATTGCATTGCGTAGCCAACTACATTTGCTACTTTATGGAATTTACCGTCATCAACTCTGTGCAGAGACCATAATATTCTTCTCTGAACAGGTTTGAGTCCGTCATTAATTTCCGGAATAGCTCTTTCTTTTATAACATAAGAGGCATATTCGATATAATTATTGCTGATCAACCGGCGCAAATGCGTATTAGTTCCATCATTAACGGCTATAGCTCCTCCTCCTGATCCGGCTGCCACCTCTAAATCTTGGCCTCCGCCTGCTTCATCGGGCTGCGCTCCATTTTTTTCAGGCTCCATAACTTCACCGGAAGTTTTTACGGCATCTTTATCTTGATTAATATCTATCATAAGACTAAATCACACCAAATTATTAATTATATAATCTCTTCGATCTGGAGTGTTTTTCCCCATATAAAACTCCAGAATACCAGGAACATCACGCATGTAATCGACATTCACATTTATAAGCCTTATATCTTTTCCTATAAATTGTCCGAACTCAGAAGGGGAAATTTCTCCTAACCCTTTGAAGCGAGTCACCTCAGCTCCTTTTTTCCCTAGCTTATCGACAGCTTTATCTCGTTCTTCTTCATCATAGCAATAAATCGTTTCTTTCTTGTTTCTTACTCTGAAAAGCGGTGTTTCAAGAATATAGAGGTGCCCGGAAAGGACTAACTGCTCAAAATATGTAAGGAAAAAAGTAATCAGTAGATTTCTTATATGAAGTCCGTCCACATCAGAGTCAGTGGCTATTACAACTTTTTCATATCTGAGATTGTCAATATCCTCTTCTACGTTGAGGGCCTGCATTATATAATAGAATTCTTCGTTCTTATAAACATTGTCATAACTTTCACCAAAACAATTCAAGGGTTTGCCTCTGAGAGAATAAATAGCCTGTGTAAGAACATCCCTGCAGCTAACCATTGAGCCCGCAGCAGACTGGCCTTCCGTAATAAACATCATAGATTCTCTTCCCCGTTGTGATTTATCATCAAGATGACACTTGCAGTCCTTGAGTTTCGGGATTTTAAGGGTCATCTTTTTCGCTTTTTCCTTAGAGTCTTTCTTTACCGCCTGAATCTCTTTCCTGATTTTTTCATTATTCAAAACTTTTTCAAGAATAATTTCGGCTTCTTGAGAGTTTTTGTGCAAAAAGTCTACAACCGCATCCTTAACAGCAGAAACAACCCAACCTTTTACATCGGTATTACCCAGCTTATTCTTAGTTTGTGACTCAAAAATCGGATCTTTAAGCTTAATTGCTATTGCCCCGATCATACCATCGCGAACATCCGAACCTTGAAAGCTCTTATTCGAAAACTCATTTATTCCCTTAAGCAATCCTTCCTTGAATGCTGATAAGTGAGTGCCTCCATCATTTGTATATTGACCGTTAACAAATGAATAATGATTTTCACCATAATTCGATGTATGACAGAAAGAAAATTCCAGAGCCTGGTCTTTGAAGTGAAAAACATTATACAAACTTTCCTCTCCTACTTCACTGTCTATCAAATCCTTTAATCCATTTTTGGAATAAAATCTTTCACCATTGAAATAAAGAGAAAGTCCGCTGTTCAGGTAAGCATACATCCAAAGACGTTTTTTAATATAGTCCGTGTCAAAGGCGTACTTGTGAAACATCGCACTGGAAGGAATAAAAACTACTTCGGTACCATCTTTATCCTCCGTTTTGCCCTCCTCCGTGCCTACGACTACTCCTTCTGAAAACTTAGCTCTGAAAAATCTTCCGGCCCTGAACGAGGTAACTGCAAAATGTTCTGAAAGTGCATTTACAGCTTTTGTTCCTACCCCGTTGAGTCCAACTGAAAACTGAAAAATATCATCGTTGAACTTCCCACCTGTATTGATCACTGAAACGCATTCCACCACTTTGCCAAGAGGAATTCCCCTGCCATAATCACGAATAGTAACCTGGCTTTCATTTATCGATATATCTATCTTTCGACCAAACCCCATTATGTATTCATCAATACTGTTATCAACGACTTCTTTGAACAATACATAAATACCGTCGTCTGGGTGAGTACCATTCCCCATCCTGCCAATGTACATTCCAGGCCTAGCGCGAATGTGCTCTAACGAACTCAGCGTCTTGATCTTATCTTCTGTATAATTGTGTTCAGCAGCCATAACTCATATTTCTTAAAAATTTAAACAATTACAAAATCCGGTATTGGTTTGATGAAATTCTGTCTCAAGCTGTAAGTATATGCTCCCTGCATGGGTATCATCAAAACATCCCCGGCCTTTATATCTTCACCCCAGTACGAGTATCCCCATACATCATGCGGTGTACAAAGAGAACCTAAAATATTAAACCGTTTTTCGCTCATCGCCGGTCTAGTAAGATTTAAAACAGGAAAATAATCATATTCAAACCTGTCCCATCCGATTGTATTTATCCCTGCATCTACAATAGCAATATCCGGCTCCTTCACATCCACTACGGACACAAAAATCTGCACGGAGTCATTACAGACCCAGCGACCAGGTTCAAAACATATTCTGCACTCTGTTTTTGAGAAGATGTGCTCTTTTATAACCTTGCTTATTTCTTCAGCAAAAAAATCTATCGGTTTCGCAGGAATTATGTAATGCATATTCTTCTTTTCAGGATCAAGGCAGTCAAGACTCTTTTCCAGCATCCCAACATTAGTGGTTTCGTAGTGAAGCCACTCCCCCTGCTCCGGCCAATATCCTCCGCCAATATCTATAAAACTAACAGCCTTTTTGCAAGCATCTGAAGCATTTTCCAGAACAGAGCCTATTTTTTTCAAGAATTCACACTGCGCATCCGAATTCATGTTCCAGCTCGTATGAAATTGAAGCCCTTCGAATTTTATGTATTTTGACTTGACAGTTTCATTATAAAATTCTTCTAGCCTTTCTGGAAAAATACCAAACTTTCGCCACAGTGCATTGGGATTTGTTGTCAGTCTGACTCCTATTCTTATCTCAGTCTTGTAAGCTTTAGCTATTTTTTTTAGCCTTTCAAGCTCACCAAAGCTATCGACAAGAACCCTCACTTTACCTGCATTCAATATAGCCGTAAGCAATTCGCTTTCTCTTTTTCCAGGCCCGCTGAAAACAATATCCTCTGCCCCCACTGACAATGCGGTTTCAAGCTCTACACCGCTTGAAACATCTATTCCATAGCCATTCTTCACCATGGCCCTGGAAAGTTCAGGATGATTATTGCATTTCATAGCAAAATAAAAACAAGTATTAGGAAGCACACTGCTGAATGCATTCTTAAAGTCAGCAGCCTTCTTTCGTAGAATTTCAGTTTCAAACAAATATAGAGGAAGCTGGTACTTCTTAAGCAATCCTAAATAATGGGAAGACTTATCAAAGTGTTTTTTCACTATATTTTTTAAGTCTTCGGATTGAAACTCCGAATTATCCTCTCTAAAGACATTGTCGATCTTTTCAAAAAGAATTTCCCGCCTGTTCTTATTCATCTTTTACACCATTTAAGCTGATTTAATTGTCCATAAATTTTATAAGGTATATTGAGTTCCTGTCGGATGACAGATAATCCTGCACCTCAAGCAAAGTCAAGTAGTTCTCAGGACGCACAATGGCAGGCTCAGTATCTATATTTATGGAATCTTTTTGTATCCCTTTCTCACTGCTCTGAAACACATCAATAGTTCCAGCACAACCAGGAAGAATTATTTTTTCATGTGTCGGTTTTATCAGAATAGAATTTGATCTGTCCGGAAATTTTATAGAATTTACCATATTCATTTTATTCCTGCCTGACAGAAAATAGGGATAAAATCTTTCCTTCATCCCCAGGGCAAAAAGCCTGCCCGGATTTTTGAATACACTGAAGTAGAGATAATCACCTTCAACTATACTGAAATTGGCAACTTTTATGCTAAATGTTTCCGTGCCGGGATAAGAAGTAAAGTCTGTTTTTAAATCCCCAACAGCTTCCGCAGTCTGAGAAATTTCAGCAACAACTTCCTTATAATATCTTTTCCTGTCTTCCTCTGTGATCAAGGAGAAATATCTGTTTTTATCCCCAAAAGAATTTCCGAAAAATTGTCTTGTTATTTTAATTTCCGCATCTGGTCCGTTTGAGAGAAATATTTGTGCATTCGTATTCCTCACAGTTTCCAATCCCTTTATCGGCTTTATAACCATCTCATCAGTACTCGGAAGAACAAAGCCCACTCCATCTTCATTGGCTATACTTCCGTAAGCTGAAAACTCGTCTGTATCATTTAAATAAATGTACCCAAATTTTTCATCTTTAACCCTGACAAGCAACTGGGAAAGAATTTCACGCTGAGGTGCGTCAGTTACGGGTGTTATAATTTCACGGATGTTAGGAAATCCTGAAGAAATTATAAATTCCGGAGAATAACCAATACTCTTGAGCATTGCGTAATAAAGAATTGCTATATCCGCATTGTTTCCATATCCGTCTTTTATTGTGGTATCAGCATTTGAAAGAGAGTTTAGGGGCATTCTTACAAACGATGGCCCTGCTTGTTTTATCCTTTTCGAAATAAAATCACGAACGGCTATTATTTTTTCTTTATCGGTTGTTAATCCTTTTACTAAATCTACAGCGTATCCGGAAGCAATCTGCTGATTATTAGATAGAAAAATCAATTTATTGTTAAGTGTTTCGAAATAATCTTTCCAGTTTCCGGTTGAAAAGATAATACTTGGAACAAAAACCCACTGAGGCGGCGTTGAAATTTCTTTCACTAAAGCCGTTTGGTTCTCTGTACTCCATTCATAACAAGTAGCCCTGTTATCTGATACAATCTTTTCCGTAACGTTATCCGTATTTTTCTTGATAATTCTCACAGGAACATTTCTAGGAATTGTCAGCGCAATCTTAAGATTATCTACTGGGCACTCTTCTCTGAAATAGAAAATATCGGAATAAAATGGTTTCCCCTTTACTGTTACTTCATACTCCACCTCTAAAATCGAACCTATCTCAACACCAGGAAGATTCGCGACAAATATTTTTCCTTCAGGATATCTTGGAGCATCAGCATTCCACTGTTCATCCATAATATTTATTTCTGAAGCTGAAACATTTTGAATTTTACCATCAGCGCCGACAACGCTCGCTCTTAGAAGTTTGATGTTTTCCCACTTTGGATTGAAATGCACCTTAAATTCAGAATTATCCTTTTTCCCGCTGTAATTCAAAATCTTCAATTTAGTCTTGTGTGTCTCCTTCCAGTCTGTGCTGCTATTGAGAACAACTTTTGTATTCTTATCGATTATCCTGGCATCCTCTTCTCTTGATTCGAAATTGCTCTTCTCCGAACTAGATAAACCCTTCTGAAAAACGCAAAATGGCTTCTTCTTTGAATCAGTCTCTATCAGTTTCAAATAAGATCTCAAGTCAAGATATTGTGACGGAGAAAACTCTACCGTATTAATAAGAAATCTTGCACTACCTGTTAGAACATTTTCACTCAATGAAAGGTTTTGAGAATAAGTGATGGTCTCAGAATCTACATTTTTGTATTCCGGTAATTTTTCTATTTTTGTCTCTTTACCAAGTTCAAGGCTGATTTTTTCAGAATAACCACATGTTATTTCCGTAACTAACGGATATTTCCTCTCCGTAAGTCCAGTCTTGCCTATGATATAATTAACAATACCAATAGAGCTTCCCAGCCATGGAAGATTAATCATTGAAACATCCTTACCGCTAAGAACCGTTTTCTTGGATGAGAAATGCAATTTCGCAATTAAGGGATTTGACAAATCAAGCAAGTTTTTCGGCGATAAAGTGTAGTAAAACAATTCTGCTGAAGGTATTGCATTCCTTAAAATTTTTTCAAAAAAACTCCGTTTCTCTTCGCTGCTCATCTGAGCAAACACATTTCTGTAAGCAGAATCATTTATTCCTTCAAATCTAATCATTGATTCAATATCAAGAAATCCTTGGGAATCAAGAGAGCCTTTCGTTTCTATAACTGTAAGATTTTTATCTGCAGGAACAATCGGAGTAACCTTTAAAGTGTCTCCTTCAGGTTTTGCAATTATATAACTCCTGTTACACAGATAAGAGGGAAACGGATCTTTTGAGTTTTCATTTGTGGGATCAAGAAAAATAGTCTGAAAATCGTTCAATTCCACACATGCTATCGCGTGGTTAAAAAAAGGAATAGGAACTTCTTTGTCACGCTTCGGGCCAACCATTATCAAAATAGGATAAGCTTTGTACCCCGCAATTCTCAACATAGCAACGAGCAATGCACCCTTATCCCTGCAGACTCCATATCTGTTGTGAAAAGTTATATTCACATCATGCGGTTCAAATCCTGGAGCGTCAGTTTCTGTCGTTAACCCCATATATCTAATCTGCTGGGCAACAAAATAATATATGGAATTTATTTTTTCGAGGTCGGTAACTTTGCCTTTAACGAGTCCTTCCACGGTTGTTTTCATCTCCGGAGTAATGGCATTAAGATGAGGCAAACACAAATTCCAATACCACTTAGACACATCTTCCCAGTTGTTTATAGTGCTTACCAACAGCCTTTGAACTACCGACACAAGTGAAGGCATGCTAGGTTCTTCAAACATCCTTGGTACATCACTGAATTCCCAAACAAATTTCGTGTCACCATTTTCTTCACTCTTTGATTCCTTAGCAGTTCCAGGGATTTTTGCCAGCACCGCAGCTTTAGCAATAGGAAGATCTTTTGAAGAAACAAGTTCATATCTGGCATGAACTATCGGAAAAGTCCCTTCAAACGTTTCCAAATCGAACCATGCATTTGGAATAAGAGTTTTAACTGTCGGAGAATAGGTCAAGCATCTTATGCCGTCTCCAACCTGCAAATCAGGAATAGTAATCTTCAAAACTTTGGAATTTGGGTTATATATATTCGCAAACATTTGCGAATCGTCAATCATAACTTTGCTGTTTTTAGAAATATCGACATCCATCATCTTCCCGTCGGGGCTAAACACCTGCAGTTTTTTCACTTCAACCGTCGAGTAAGGCAAAGTATACGAAAATGAATAGACCTTATTATTCAATTTTCCGTTCTCTGTCAATACTTTAAAATAGGAATCTTCCCATCTTACAGAAGTTCCATCCTTGTTATATTTTTGGTAAATACAAGAATCAATCATAACCTGGTCTGAATTAGGATATGACACAGAGGTACAGGGAATAGATTTATTTCGAACTTCCTCAATATTCAGCAGCCCGTTTGAGAAATCAGCGGCACAAACAGAAAAAACAAATAGAACATGAGAAAATAGTACAACAGAAAATTTCTTAAACATAGAATTATTCCTTCGTGTTTTTAAAAGTCATGAAAGATAAATATAATAGCAATGTCTAATATAACAAAACTCCGCAAACTTTAAAAAACATCTGTTTTTCTTTTTCTCTTATCTTTTTCACAAAAATTGATTCCACATAACATTGTCCCAAAATTAGCAAAGCTTCACAGCGCGGATAAGCAGCCACGAAAGATTACGCCGTGAACTCATGCACTCAATCTCATATCTTCTCAATCATCTATAAGCTCATATGATGTACGTGAAGCCTTTGAGAAATCAAAGCTGAATAATAAAGTATATTCGTGAGTTCCTTCAAACGAGTATGGATTATCAAACGCAAACCACAATCGCAATCAGAAATAGGACTTAGCCTAATAAAGACTATTTTGATAAACTTGGGTTAGCACCGCGTTTTGCCGGATGATAGAGCGGCAGCCTCTCTAAAAGCACTGCGCCATGAGACAGCTCGGCGAGCCGCATTTGTGAAGTGGGATGCCTGCCGGAACTGCGATAAACCATTTACTTATTATCAAGGTTTTCGGCACCAATTGTCCCTCTTTCCTCATATTCAGGAGGAATTTTTCCCTTTAATTTAATAACTCCATAAACGGCGGCAAGATAAAAAACAAATCCTAAGGCGAGACCAACAAACCACGCGTATTTATAAAGCCATTCAACATGAGGAACAAATTCACCGACAAATATTGTCACCGTTGATAAAAACAATACCCCCAGGGCAATTGGACTGAAGCCTTTAACATATCTATAGGCTCCATTCACTTTGAACATTTCTAAAACATCAAGCTTTTGTTTTCGAATTATGAAAAAATCGGCCATAATTATTCCTGTCGCAGGGCCTATGAGAGCACCGGCATTGTTTATAATTCCGTAAAAAGCTTCTGGGTTTTTCATAAAAATCCATGGCATAAACATAAAAGAAAGAATAATAGAAAATATTGCGCCTCGTTTGAAATTAAACACTCTTGGAAGAAGGTTGGCAAGATCATATGCGGGTGAAACTATGTTTGCAGGTATGTTTACTGAAATTGTGGCAATTGCTAGTAATATAGCACCGCAAATGCTGAGAATAGGATTATTTATTTCAAGTAAAATGTCTGCGGGATTCCATAGCGTTTTCCCAAAAATTGCAGCTCCGCAGGAAACTATAACGGCTGACATAAAATAAAAAACAAACGACGCAAGAGGCATACCTATCATGGTTCCCCAGAACTGCTCTTTATTTGAACGAGCAAATCTCGTGATATCTGAGATATTTAGAACCATGGTAGCCCATGATCCACTTATATAAAGCGCAATCATAGGAATAAAACTGACTAATATAAATTCATTCATGTTTTTAAACTTTGACGGCGTGTGTAATATCGGACCAAGCCCGCCTGCCCCTTTTATTACCCATACAAGCAAAAATGCCAAAACTATAAAAACCATCGGCCCAGCCCAGTTTTCAAAACGCCTGACGGCATCCATGCCTTTTTTAACTACAAATATATTAATCATCCAATAAATTATCATAGCAATCATAAGATTCGTCGGTGCGCCAAGTAGGCTTGTAGAACCAACCTCTTTCCAGTATGGTATTGTTACCTCAAAAAGGACATTAATTGCCGTTGACCCCAAGTAACTTTGAACACTGAACCATCCGATTGCTACAAATCCTCTTGTGACTGCAGGAATGTTTGCTCCAAAAACGCCGAAAGCAGATCTTGACCACACAGCAAAAGGTATGCCGTGGCGGGAACCGACGCGTCCATTTAAACCAATAAGAATTGTCATAATGATATTCCCGGCAATTGCTACCGAAAGAGCTTCCCAGACTGACATTCCCATAACAGACATAAGCCCGCCAATCCAAGTAAAATTAAAAACGTTGTGAACCATCCCCATCCACAGCGCTGAAAAAGACCACCAAGTCCATGTACGGTTTTCGACTGGTACAGGAATAAGATCTGAGTTTGTAAGATTAGAATCTCCATGAAAATAATTTGGGATTTCCGTAGGTTTATAATCGAACGCCATATACACAACTCCTATTGTTAGACAACAAAGTAATTTAAGTCTTCATGATCTATAATTTTGTAAAAAATACGACTCTTATCAGAGTGATAAGTATCAGCGATATAATCGTATTGGGTATCCAAAATTATTGACTTTGTTTATTTAATTCCCTTAAATTATTTATTTTAAGACCGCATTTCAAATTTGGATTTATCATTATTTGTTTAAAAGAAAAGAATAACATTGAAATCTAGTTATTTTTTATATTTTAGTCAGCACCTATTTATCCGGCTTCATTCGTAATTAATGTTTTCATATAATATCCAATAACATATTTTCTATTCTTTTTATATCTGTGATATCTACAGATGAACCAATTGTACCTATTATTTCTCCTTCATCATTTCTCAAAGGTGATTTTGTAACTATCAAATGCTTCACCTCTCCGTCCTTCATTCTAATATCCTCTATGAATTTTATAGTTTTCCCAGTTTTTATGACTTTAAGATCATTTTTAATAATGAAATCTGCTGCTTGACTTCCCCATGGGAGGTCATAATCTGTCTTCCCAACTACCTCATCTGCAGACATCTTTAACATTTCAAGATTTGCTTTGTTTGCTCCTATATAGACACCATTTAGATCTTTCCACCATTGGTTAGTACCCAAGTAGTTGATGGCAGAAGTTAGAAGTTTCTTTATGTCCATCACTTTTTCATTTATTTTTCTCCCTTCAGTAACATCTCTCTTTATTGTTCCCGAGTATAATACTCCGTCAAGAATCTCCCTAAATATATTTTCTTCAATATATTTAATCTCTCCATCAGGTAACAGTAGCTTGTAACTAAGGCGTAAATGTCCTTCTTGTCTCTCTTTGTCTATTAGAGTCAGTTTCTCCTTATCATCAGGATGCACATACTCTTTCCAAAGTTCGGGACTGTTTTTAATTTTTGAAACTGGCAATCTATAGAGAGTTTTATTTGCCTTATTGACATAAATGTATTCTTTTTTGTCATTTTCGATCCTGGCAATTTTTATGGCGTCAGTTGCGGCGTCTAATATCCGCAGTATTGCTTCTTTTTCCTGCTCCCGTTCTTTTTCTTCAGTTATGTCGGTAACAATGCCGAAAAATTTATCCCTCCCCTCTTTAAAGATCTCATTAGAGACCCATCTCGTTCCTTTTTTAGGGTTGTTTATTCTGTACTGAATCTTTTTGGGATAACTATCCATTTCAAGCCATTCTTTGAGAAGATCCATATCATTTTCATGAACGACCTTTAACCACAGCTTGTTATCCGCAAGAATTGCTTCTTGTTTTTCAACGCCATGTATGCCTAAAATATTATCGCTTACGAAGGTATATTTGAAAGAATCCTTATTGCCGTTGACAGTTTCTCCTATCCAAATTACATGATTAATTTTACTTGTAATAGACTCCAGATCTTTTCTTCTTTTTTCTTCTTCGTAGGTATCAGTAATGTCTTCAATAGAACCCACAAGCTCTTCAACTTCTTTGTTGTCATTTAAAATTGGGATTATTGTCAATAGTCCAATTTTTTTCATAAAGGTTCTCGGGATATAAATCTGCTGATTGGATACTTTCTGTTTTGTTTGTAGTACTTTTTGCTCCAGCTCTAATATCTGAGAATATTCTTTCATGCCAAAAATATCAAGAGAAGAGGTTCCAGATATACTGTTTTTGCTATAGCTCTGCTCTATAAGGTTTAGGAACCGTTCATTAACGTAAGTATATTTTAGTTTTTTATCCTTGACATATATTACGAATGGAAGATTTTGAAGCAGGACATCATATTTAAAAAGATTTGACCGCAATCTTGTATTTGTAGCCCCGAGGTCAAGGCAAGTTTCATTAAGTTTTTTTAGTTTTGCGGCAGCTTCAGGCTCCAATCCATTGACATCTAAATCTGGGATATCCTGTTTGTCTCTATTGTTATTTTTTATTTTCATCTCTTGAAGATCTGAAATATCACTAACAGGTATGTTTAAGAGCTGTGCTATTATTCTTATATCAGCATCACACGGTTGATATATACCTCGCTCCCAAGCAGAAACAGTTTCCCTTGCTTTATTTAAATGCTTGGCAAGCTCTGTGCTCGTTATCTTTTTGTCTTTCCTGATTTTTTTTAACGACTGAGGATACAACATATTAATTCCTTGGTTAAAATGCGAAATAACTATATAAGACATAGCTTATTTTTTAAAACAAGAGATCGAATTTTACAAAATTTTTATCTTTCCCAAATCTGTCATAAAATTTATATTTCTAAGGATATTAGAGTCATTGCATGGCAAGTCAAATATTTCAATTTTTGAGTCTTTGATCAGCTGCCTAAGGCCACCGGAATAGCCGGGAGTTTGAACGTGACTTATTAAAGAGTTAGGGATAATGATTGGATGTCCAGTAATGCCTTTGAAAACCGGCCTGATAACTTTTTTCTGAATAAACTCAAATATATTCTTAAGTTCGCCTATTGTAGAAACTTCTACAAATGGATGATCAACGGGCCATATGAGATACGCTTCATAGCCAGGGTATTCTTTTACTCCATGATACACCGAAGAAATCATACCATATTCCGGATTAGGATTAATCACATATTTGAGCGAAGGATTTTTTATTTTAAAATTTTCTCTTTTAACACAAATAATATCTGTTAACTGAATAGACGCAAGTTTGTCACAGATAATGTCGAGAAAGTTTTTCCCTTCAACATTAACCTGCCACTTAGGCATTCCCATGCGCCCGCCCGCGCCTGCCGCAAGAATCAACGCCGCAATGCTCAACTGTTCACCATTCATCGTTTGCTGTTTAACACTCATGAATATACATAAAAACTTTTTCAGGAGTCAGAGGCAACGATGGTACAAGCTTATCTTTCCTGATGCTTCTCAGTGCGTGAAGAATGGCAAAATAAGCCCCTATCCCGTGAATAAACGGAGGTTCTCCAACTGCTTTTGAATTACACACGGCAAACGGGTTGGACGAGTTCTCCAGAAAATAAACATTAAACTTTTCTGGGCATAATTTTATATCTGGTATCTTATATGCATTAACACCCGTAAGAACTTTTCCGTTTTTTTCATATCGTATCTGTTCTATGGTAGACCAGCCAACGGCTTGAACTATCGCACCTTCTACCTGTCCTTTATCAATCGCTGAACTTATTGAAGTTCCTACATCATGAACAACATCTATTGACTCTATATCATAAGTACCCCTTGCACAGTCTACAAGGACTTCCGTTACAGATGTCCCGTAACTGTAATACGAAAAAGGCCGCCCTTTATTTATTTCCCTGTCCAGATAAAGGCCAGGAGTGGCGTAATAACCGTGGCACGAAAGATCAGTTCTATCCCAGTGAGCATCTTTTATAAGCTGTTCCCAACGGTAATCAGTTTTAATGTCTTTCAGATAAACTGTTTCATCATTAATAGAAATATCTTCCGGATTATCATGGTTTATTCTTTTTGCCACGAATATTTTTAGCCTCTTCAGAATCTCCTCACAAGCCATCTTTGCTGCCATCCCATTCAGGTCCGCGCCAGTACTTGCCGAAGTTGGAGATGCATTAGGTATCCTCGAAGTATTAGTAGTATCAACTCTTACCTTATCTGTGCTGATGGAAAAAACCCTCGCCGCAATCAATGCTATTTTAGCGTTGACACCCTGCCCCATTTCAACGGCGCCCGCACTGATCGACACACTACCATCTACATAAATATTCACCAGCGCACTAGCCTGATTTAGGGCTGTCTGGGCAAACGAAATACCAAAGCACACAGGAATAATAGCTATGCCTCGTTTTGTGTCTACGTTTTCTCTATTGTACTCATCAACAGCGCTAATTCTTTCTTCAAAATTGCATTTCTTGTCAAGCTCATCCCAACATGTTATAGCATTAATCTTTTCCGGCCGCATGCCGTATGGTAGAGAATCTCCGTCTCTGAGCAGATTTTTCTTTTTTATAAGATTGACATCAACTCCCATAACTTCGGCAGCATGCAGTAATGCCGATTCTATTCCAAAGGCAGCTTGAGGCACGCCAAAACCGCGAAAAGCATTATTAGGGGGGATATTTGTACGACAGCTTACAGCGGTAATTCTAACACTTTGAATCCTGTAAGACCCGGTAGCGTGTAAAAAAGATCGTTCAAGCACGGCCAGAGAAATGTCAGTGCATGCACCGGCATGCTGATATAGATCAACATCATAAGCCAGTATATTACCCTTTGAGTCAAGTCCTATTTTATAATCAAAAGAAACTGGGTGCCTTTTTCCTGTGGTAGCAATGTCTTCATTTCTGCTTAGCACCATTTTTACCGGCCTATTAAGAATTTTTGCAGCTACGGCCGAAGCTGCAACCCATACCGCGGTTGATTCTTTTCCTCCGAACCCGCCGCCAAGCCTTCTTATCTCAAGCTCTACCTTGTGCATAGGTACGCCAATAACTTCCGCTATATGCCGGTGAAAAATGCCCGGAGATTGCACGCTAGCACAAACCTTCATTGCTCCGTCTTCCATAGGTATTGCAAGGGATCTCTGCGTTTCAAAATAAAAATGTTCCTGAGGCCCGCAATCTGCTCTACCCTCTGCGATATGAACACACCTTTTAAACCCCTCCTCTGTATCACCGTTAACTAGAACTCTTTTCTTGCCATGAATCATCCTTTTTTTATAGGCTTCTCTTGGGTCGTAAACTGCTTCAAGCTCTTCAACTTCAAGCTTTATCAGTTTGCACGCATTAACAGCAGCTCTTTTTGTAGAAGCTACAACCATTGCAATAGGCTGTCCGATATATTCAAGATTTTCAACAGCAAAAAGTTCCTGATCATCAAGTACAACATGACCTATGAAATTCTTTCCTGGAACATCTTTCCACGTAAAAACACCGGCGACATCTTCCGCTTTTTTGGCTCTTGCCACATCCAAACGTTTTATCTTGCCTTTTGAAACAGGGGAAGTAAACAAAACGGCGTGCAAAAGTCCTTCAGGGGGTAAAATATCATCAACAAAAATTGATTTCCCCCTGACATGCATTTTTACATCGGAATTTTTCATAACTACATAATATTTCCAGCATTTTCCAAAGTCAAGATCAGCCCATATAATTAGAGGTTTAATAAGGCAAAATCCGTAGTCAAAAAATTAACCTCTCTTTACCTTTTGCAACTCCATCAACAATTATCACCGCATAAAATTGCAAAGTAAAACTAATTCACAAAAGCAGCTTAATACTCACAAAAAGAGAATAAATTTCACAAAAAAAATAATTAAAAAAAAGAAGAAAACAAGAAAGAAAATCAACTAGAAATTAAAATAAGGTTTATGATGTACAATGCACTTCACAAAGAGAAAGGAGAGGAACGAGGAGTGTGCATTTTACAAGGGCTCATACAACTAGAACCAATACGCGAAAAATCTTTTCGCTCAAAGAATCTAATGGATAACATTAAAGACTAAAAAAGGAAATAAAATGAAATTAAAAAAAAGAAGTATTTCTATGAAGGTATTACTAACGGTATTATCATTGTTTTTGATTTGTGTTACATGCAAAGCGGATAGAGCAGAATTAGAACAAAACGCTATAACAGCTTACGCTGCTGTGATCAACGCCTATAAACAATGTATTTTCTACAAGGGAACAAAAGCGACAAATGAATACATACATAACTTTTTGGATGACAATAAAACTGCATTCAAATATAATAATGAAAATGATAGCTGGAAATGGTATTATTTAATTGCAACCAACCAAAGAGAATTTTGTTATTTTCGTTACGATGATAATCAGTTAAAAACTTTTATCTCTAAATTGCCCTGGATAAAAGCTGTGTATGAGCTATTCTACGAAGAAAGCAGAAGACAATATGAATATAACGAAACCTGTGAAAAATATACAACTCTTCCTAATACTTCCGTAGATGTTGATCATTGGACTAAAATCAAAAACTAGTGATTACAATTTCAATAATTTTTAGGTATACTTGCTCTACGAGATGTTCATATGTACGGTAGCGCCCTTACCGATGGCGCGCCGTACTTGTTTCAATAATTTATAGAACTAATTGCAGGAATGTGCGAATAGCTTGCATGAAAGCCGCTGTTTTCAATAGAAACTTTTAAAATGAGCAGCTACCAGTTCTTTCAGCAACAGTTTCTTGTATTTTGCCGAACCTCTTATGTCGTCTATAGGCGTAACCTGTTCCGTTACAACATCGACAATTTTTCGTATAATATTATTGTCCAACACGTTTCCTTTAAATTGAGCAAGATTCTGAACGACTAATGGCACAGGAGCAACACCTCCGGCTGAAATACGCAAATCCCCTATTTTTCCATTTTTGTCGACTTGCATCAACAAAGCGGTATTAACGGCAGCTATATCAAGAGTCTTTCTATTGGAAACTTTTTCAAAGTTATAATAATAATTGCCTTTTGGAATCGGAATTTTTATTTCCCGAATGATTTCGCATTTCTCAAGATCAATTTTTTTATACCCCCTATAAAATTTGTCTAACGCTAACTCTCTTGTTCCGCCCCTTTTGCATTCAATGACAATCAACGCATTGAGTGCAAGAAGAATGATAGTCATATCCCCAATAGGCGAAGCATTTACTATATTTCCAGCAAGCGTGGCTCTATTTCTTAAAATCATCGAAGAGTGATAAAGTAAATCATCCTTCATTGCAGGAAAATATTTATTAACAACTTCGGAATTTCGGAATTCTTCTACAGTAACAGCACCGCCGATAAGAATGTGCGTCTTGTCTTGTCTGATGTAATTCAAATCCTTTCTTTCCGATATGAAGAAAAGTTTTGCCTCCTGCAACTGTTCAGGTTTCTGAACAAACAAATCGGTACCACCTGCAACTATTACCGAGTCTTTTGAAATTTTTCCGTTCGGAACTGAAGAAATATCCGTTAACATTTCGGGGATTTTTAGAAAATATTCAGGAAGAACAGATGAAGAAACTAACACATTAACTCTCTCTTCTATATCACTGTTTTTTTCTCTCAGAACTTCGGACAACCCCTTAGCCGCATTGCTTATTGAAGCATAACCAGTGCACCTGCAAAGATTACCATCAAGTGAGTCTATCGCATCATCATAACTGAATTTTTTACTGTTCAGGCAAAATCCAAGGAGGGAAAGAACTATGCCGGGCGTACAAAAACCACACTGTGATGCGCTGTTGTCCATTATCAACTGTTGAACAGCATTGAGGTTTTTCTCAAAGTTAACACCCTCAATAGTAACTATGTGACAGTTCCTTACATTCCCGATCGGCAATATACATGAAGCGCAACTCTTATAAGAAACACCGCCGTTAGCATCAAGAGAACCAACCAATATAGTACACGCCCCGCATTCGCCTTCCCTGCAAGCTTCCTTCGTCCCAGTAAAATTGAGAACTTCCCTGATAAAATCGATAAGAATAGTCCCTGGATGCATATCCGTTTCTACTACTCGGCCATTTACCACAAATCTCAGCATGAAAAATTGCCCTCTATACATCAACAAAGTTAGCCGCATAAATCCGTTAACTCGAGAATTTATAACAACTCGTTTAAAAGACAAGATAGTAAAGCACGATTTAGTGCGTCACTATAGATAATAAAGAACCTAAGTCAATATCTTTTAGCCTTAACAAATTCTATAGCGATAAAGAGCGTTTTCATATCTTTATGTCGCAAAATGAATGTATCGTTACCCATGGCTGCGGCGAACGCATCAGGAATTCTCGTATAACTAACTACAGTATTTCCGAGCTCTCTCAGTATATCCTGGGTAGAGTGAAGATAGTTCAGGTGATCTCTTCTTGAAACAGTAGAAACATTATATTTTCTCTTGTAAGTAAACATGTCTTTGTTATGAACGACTAGCTCTGCCCATACTTTGAATAAATCTATGTCTGCAACATAATTAAGCATATCAATGGAGAAGCCGCCCGGAGGTCTTATATTTATTTCAATTGCCGTATAGGAACCATCTGGTCTGCGGAAAAATTCACAGTGAAAAAATCTTTCCCTAACATTAAATCCTTTTACTGTATGCCTGCCATACTTTTCTAGAACCGGATCTATATCCCTTGAGTAATAGTAGAACATATCCTTCCGTTCATTAAGAATATCAAGAACGTTATCACTCAATTCAAACGAGGCGCAGTACATGATTTCGCCATTTCTGTCAGCAAGTCCGTCGAAAGTAACGATTTTACCATCAACATATGGCTCTATAAGGTACCCCGGGGGCAGATCTTTGAGAATATATGCCAGATGTTCTTTGTTCGTGACTTTATAAACATTATTAGCACCAACTCCTATTTCAGGCTTAATTACCAGAGGGAAACCGTGTCTCCTTACAAAGTCTGCAAAAATGTCAGGGTTTGCTATAGATTGAGCTTCCACACATGGAATACCAGCATCATGAAACACTTTTTTCATTCCTAGCTTGCTTTGATTTACGAGAAGGTTTTCAGGCCTTTGCCCGAAAATATTAAAATCAACTCTAAGTTGGGCCTCGAGAGCGAGCCAAAATTCATTATGGGAATCTATCCTGTCTATCCTGCCATATTTGTTGGAAAAATACGCCATAGTTCTGTAAACCTTGTCGTAATCCATCATGTCTATTTGGCAATATTCGGTAATAACCTCTTTCAGTTCCTGCCTGAATTCGTTATACGAAGCATCTCCGATAGCCAGGACATTAGCCCCTGCTCTGCGTAGCTCTACACAAAAATGATAAAATGAAGGAGGAAAATGAGGAGAAATAAAAACAAAATTCATAATACGCACTCATTAATCTTGCTTACTTTCGCCACTCTCGATCTTCGCCCATGAATCTTTTAGTGCAACAGTTTTGTTAAGAACAACTCTATCAGACACAGTATCCTTGTCCACGCAGAAATACCCTATTCTTTCGAATTGAAACTTTTCTCCGGATTTCACGTCTTTAAGGCTTGGCTCAAGATAACAATTCTTAACTTCCAGAGAGTTAGGATTTATATTGTCAAGATATGTTTTCCCCTCTTCGACCTCTTCCGGATTCTCTTTTACAAACAATCTATCATAAAGTCTGACTTCCGCATTTATCGCATGCTTTGCTGAAACCCAGTGAATAGTACCTTTTACCTTTTTCCCTTCAGGCGCATTCCCGCCCCTGGTTGCAGGATCATAAGTACAGTGAACTTCAGTTATTTCACCATTATTGTCTTTTACGATACTTGTACAAGTTACTATGTATCCATATCTCAACCTTACATCTTTACCTGGCGAAAGCCTGAAGAATTTTTTCGGAGGCTCTTCTCTAAAGTCATCTTTTTCTATGTACATAACCTTTGAAAATGGCACTTTTCTTGTCCCCATAGAGATATCTTCGGGGTTATTGACAGCATCCATCTCTTCTACGAGGTTCTCAGGATAATTATCTATTACAACTTTAAGAGGATTAATAACTCCCATAACTCTCGGCACACGCTTATTAAGGTCTTCTCTCACGCAAAACTCAAGCAATGATATATCTATTAGGTTCTCTCTTTT
>JAJXWI010000105.1 GCA_021781705.1 bacterium
TGGCTATAGAAGTCTTGGAAATCAGATTGCCGAAAACAGGCATCCTATATTTTCCTGAATCAAGAATGTATTTTCCCTTCTTTGTTTTAGCTGCCATTTTATAGGCTACTATCAGAACGGCTAAGCTAACAATTATGCTGATATATTGTTCCATAAAAAATTGGCTTACAGAAAGAACAAATGTCGTAAGAGCAGGAAGAGGCACGCCGCTTAAAAGCTCGGAGAATATTTTTTCAAATTTCGGAACTATAAACACCATAAGAAACATGGTAACCCCGCCGGCAACGGTAAGCACGACAGAGGGATATATCATTGCTGATTTTATTTTAGATATTATTCGAGCATTTTTTTCCATAAAGCCAGCAAGTCTGCTCAATATTATTTCCATGGCTCCCGCAGATTCGCCTGCTTTTACCATATTAACATAAAGCTGGTCAAATGTTTTTGGATTTTTCGTAAGCGATTCGGAAAATGTAAAACCTCCTTCGACATAGTCGGCAGACTCCCCTACAATCTTTTTTACATTCTTATTTCTGGATTGTTTTTCTAGTGTTCTGAGCGCACGGATAAGAGGAAGTCCGGCATCAAGTAAAATGGAGAGTTGCCGAGTGAAAAGAACCAGCTCTTTCTGGGGCATTTTTATTGAACCAATCTGAATGTTAAAAAAACCTTTCTTTTTCCCCTTTACCGCAGTCGCTTTCTTCTCCGTAGATTTTTTTGCTGTAACTATTTTAATCTCTGTGGGAAAATAACCGTTTGCCCTTAATGCTGTACTCACTTCTGCCTCTTTGTCGGCATTCATAGTCCCTTTGACTTCTTTGCCCGCAGAATTGATAGCAGTATATGAAAATTGCGCCACAACTTCTCCTTAAATGTTAAAAAATTTACGATTCTGTATTTCCTTTGATTTTCTTTATGACAGATTCTGTATCTTGAGATTTCGTAATCAGGTCAGTATAGGAAATAACATTGTTCATGTAAAGTTCAACCAGATGACTATCTAATGTATTCATTCCCCATTTAGCTCCAGTCTGAAGAATAGAGGGAATAAGATAGGTTTTGTTTTCTCTAATAAGAGATTGCACAGCAGGCACTGAGATCATTATTTCAAAAGCTGCAACACGTCCCGGCTTATCTATTCTCTTCAATAAAACCTGCGAAGTTACAGCGACAAGAGAAGATGCAAGCTGTGTTCTTATCTGTTCCTGCTGGTTTTCAGGAAATGCATCTATGACTCTATCTACAGTTCTTGCCGCACCAATTGTATGCAACGTAGCAAAAACAAGATGTCCTGTTTCAGCAGCTGTTACTGCCGCCCGCATGGTGTCAAGATCGCGCATTTCCCCTACAAGTATTACATCAGGATCCTGTCGAAGAGCTCTTTTTAGCGCCTCCTCGAAGGAAGGAACATCCACCCCGACCTCTCTCTGAATAACTATTCCCTTCTTGTGATGATGGAAAAATTCTATCGGATCTTCAATCGTAACTATATGCGCATCCCTTTCTGTGTTGATAACATCTATCATTGAAGCTAATGTAGTGCTTTTCCCGCTACCGGTAGGCCCTGTAATAAGTATTAGCCCCCTTGGCCTGTAAAGCAAATCTTTTATTACAGAAGGAAGTCCGATCTTTTCGAGCGTCATGAAACTATTTGGAATGAGCCTGAGCACAACGCCATAAACGCCCTTCTGTTTAAATGCGCTTACCCTGAACCTAGCTTTTCCGACATAATCGAAACCAAAATCTATGGTGCCAACTTCTCTGATCATTTTTTGGTGATAATCCGAAGTAATAGAACGAACCAGTTTTTCTGTATCCTCAGGAGTAAGCTGGGGACTGTCCAAGGGAACAAGGCTACCATTAAGTCTCATCGTAGGAGAAGCGCCTACCTCAAGATGAAGGTCACTACCTTCTTCGGCAATTACCAACTCGAGCAAATCTATCATTTCTACAGCCATAACTAACCTCGGATAAAAATAGTTTAAAGTATATTCTAAGTATATTTGAGTATCTCTTCAATAGTAGTTTCGCCATTAAGAATAGACTTAATTCCATCGTTTCTCAATGTTATCATTCCCTGCTCTATGGCTTTTTTCCTTAAGACTATTGTAGGCGAACACTTGTTTACTAAATCGCACACCTCAGGTGTAATTTTTAGAAGTTCAACTATAGCTTTTCTTCCTTTATATCCAGTGTTATTGCAATAACTACATCCCTTGCCATAATAAAACTTCCTGCTGCCAATATCTTCTTTTGTTAGTCCGAGAGATTGGAGTTCTTCCTCTTTCGGGACATACTCGGCCTTACATGAATTACAAATTTTCCTCACAAGGCGCTGCCCTAAGACTCCGACAAGCGATGAAGTAATAAGATACGGCATAACTCCCATATCTATAAGCCTTGTGATCGCATCAGCAGCTTCTTTTGTGTGTAATGTTGAAAATACAAAATGCCCGGTAAGTGAAGCCTGCACCGCCATCTGCGCTGTTTCAAGATCTCTTATTTCTCCGATCATTATTATATCGGGATCCTGACGGAGGAAAGCCCTTAAAGCCCTGGCAAAAGTCATATCAATAGCATGGTTTATCGGCACCTGTATGATCCCCTCAAGATCATATTCCACGGGATCTTCAGCGGTTAAAATCTTGTCGGTAATTTTATTTATTTCTTTCAGGCAAGAATAAAGTGTGGTTGTTTTTCCGCTGCCGGTAGGTCCCGTAACTATAAAAATTCCGTTCGGAAGTTCTAATACTTTCCTTATCTGCGAAAGTATTGTTTCATCTATTCCTAGTATATTCAAATCAAGGTTTACCACAGTTTTATCCAGTACGCGCAAAACGACAGACTCCCCATATTGAGTTGGAATCGTAGAAACGCGCATATCAACAGCTCTTCCAGCAATTTTTACCTGTATTCTGCCGTCCTGGGGAAGCCTTCTTTCCGCTATATTAAGACCGCTCATAATTTTTATACGGCTCACTACGGGCGTTGCAAGGTTCTTTGGGGGGGGCGCCATTTCATACAAAACCCCGTCTACCCTGTAACGTATTTTAAAAGAGTGCTCAAATGGTTCAAAGTGGATGTCGCTTGCCTGGTCTTTTACAGCCTGATAAAGAATAACATCCACAAACTTTACAATAGGAGCATCATTGGCAATAGTTGAGAGAGTGGTTACATCAAGTTCTTCTCCGGTCACTTCATTCACATTTACATCCATGTCGGCAAGCACTTCACTCATAGAAGCCGAAGGATAATATTTTTCTATTGCGTTAAGTATCTGTCCCTGCGGGGCAACATAAACTTTGATGTTTTTGCCCATTATAAAGCTTAAATCCTCAGAAATATGATAATCTAGAGGATTGCTCAATACAATTTTCAAATTTCCGTCAGTCTCATATCCCAGAGGAAGCGCGCCGTACATTCTTGCCTGAATGGGTTGGAGAAGGTTAACTACGGATTTTTCTATATCTATGTTCTGCAGGTCTATTACTACTGTTCCAAGATGAGACGCAATGATCTCAAGGATCTGTTCTTTAGTTACTATCTCGTATTCGACGAGAAGGTCGGCAAAAGGGTGCCCGGTCCGCTTGAACTCTTCTTCCAGCTCAGCCACCTGTTCCTTGTCTATCAAGGACTCTGACAACATTATTCCTTTTAGAACTACATCTTCAGTATTCATATGAAATCCCCAGTCTGTTAATTACGAGTCTTCTGCCGATACACTTATAACTTCTTCAAGGGTAGTCAACCCGGACATAACTTTTCTTATGCCGTCTTCCCTGAGTGATTTCATGCCACCTCTTCTAGCTGCCTCTCTTATCTGATAAGAAGAAGCTCCCTTAAAAATCATATCCTGCAAATCTTCCGTAAGCATAAAAATTTCAATTATCCCCAGCCGTCCTTTGAATCCGGAATTATGACATTCTTCACACCCTTTTCCCTTCTTGAAATTGGCATCCTTCAAACTCTCTTTATCGAGTTTCATAATATCCAATTCAGTTTGCGTAGGTTCATACGGTTCCGCGCAATTAGCGCAAATTCTTCGAACAAGCCTCTGAGCCATAACAGCTCTGACAGCAGAAGCTACTAGAAATGGCTTAACGCCAATATCGATGAGACGGGTTATCGCGCTCGGCGCATCATTTGTGTGCAGTGTACTGAAAACAAGGTGTCCGGTAAGCGCAGCATTTACTGCAATTTCTGCAGTTTCGCCGTCACGAATCTCTCCTACCATTATTATGTTTGGCGCCTGTCTCATCATAGCCCTGAGAGCTATTGCAAATGTCATGCCGATTGAGGCATTGACCTGCACTTGGTTTATCCCTTCAAGATGGTATTCTATGGGATCTTCAACAGTTATTATCTTTCTAGTCGGCTTATTAACCGTATTCAAGAATGCATAAAGGGAGGTAGTTTTTCCTGAACCCGTCGGACCTGTAACCAGAAATATTCCGTCAGGCATACTTATTATTTTCTTTACCGTATTTATATCGTCAGGGAAAAAACCAAGTGAAGAAATATCTATCATAATGCTGGACTTGTCAAGTATACGCATGACTATGCTTTCTCCGTGAGAAGTAGGCACGGTTGATACACGCAAATCTAGTGCCTTCTCCTGGATTTTTAGCTGTATTCTACCATCCTGCGGAACCCTTTTTTCAGCTATATCAATTTTTGCCATTATTTTTAGACGGCTTAAAATGTTTGCTTGCAAGTATTTTGGCGGATTGTCAACTTCCTGCAGAACCCCGTCTATCCTGTACCTTACTCTGAATTTTTTCTCGAGAGGTTCAAGGTGAATGTCGCTCGCCCTTTTTTTGTAGGCCTCCATAATTATCAGAGAAACAAGTTTGATTATTGGAGCTTCATCTCCACTTTCTTCCTCATCGTCTTTGTTTTCCACGCTTACGGTAGGTTCTACTCCCTCCGCACTGTCCATACCTTTCAAAAACGAGTCAACATTCTCACTCAAAGATCCGTAATAATGCTCTATAAGCTTATTGATCTGTTCTGCCGAGGCAACAACCCCTTCGATATCTCGTTTTAAAACAAATCGCAGGGAATCTATAACTCCCATGTCCGTCGGATCCGAAATAGCTACTTTAAGAATATCTCCCAAAAAGCCAATGGGTACTATTCTGTATTCTTTGGCCACATCTGGAGTTACTGCATCTATTGCCTCAGGGGGGATTTTTATGGACGACAGGTCAACCGATTCCATCCCGTATTCGGATGCAAGCACAGACGTAATTTTTGCATCGTCTACGAATTTCAGTTTTTTTAATGCGGAAATGACATTAGGTTCTCCGTTGTCTTTCCCTGTCATCTGTAACGCAAGCTCAGACTGCTCTTTATTTATTATATTTTTTTCAAGTAGCAGTTTATGTATGTAATCGTTGTTATCTAAAAGTGATGACACCCTGTCTGTTCTCCGATTTTTTTAAATCTAAAAAATTATCCAACATTCTAACTAATTCTAGCCTAAAAAATGATTCTCTCAAACAATAATTACAAAAATAAATTCTATATAAAGATTATTTTTGTAATTATTGTAATTGACAAAACCGAAAACCTCACTATTTTGTGAGTTCTCAGAAAAAATATAAGCGCCAGCTTAGCTCAGTTGGTAGAGCAATTGACTTGTAATCAGTAGGTCGTCGGTTCGAATCCGACAGCTGGCTCCATTTTTCTTTTTTGACGTTTATATCCTCCGGATTATATCACTCCACCATTAGGGTATCCTTTGTGTTATATAGCACCTGCACATAAACTGCGATATTTTAAGAATAGAAAAAAGTCGTGACAATATCATGGTTTGATGATTTTTTTAATTTGATCTCACTTTGTTTATCGTGTTCATGAAGAGTAAATTGCAAAAAAAATAAAAAATTGGATGTTTTGACGGTTACACAAGACTACTCAAAGAGCCTAGAAAACAGAGTGTTGAGCTCGTTTTCTAACACCAACATTAAAATTCGGCTTTAAAAAATGAAGGGCCTTAACAAATTTTACACAAGGGAATTTTTATATAGCAATCATTTAATATTTTAAGGCTATTTCTAAAAATTCCTTTTCTGAGATTTACGTTTGATAATGAAAATTCTGAAAATAATTTTATCACATAAACCTGAAAAGCCATCTACCTTTGATGTTCAGAGAGTAGTCTTGTCTCATGGTTTT
>JAJXWI010000024.1 GCA_021781705.1 bacterium
CTTTGAACTCCTTGCTAAATCTCCGTCTTTCTTTTCCCATTGTGTAATCCTCATTTTTATTTTTTTGTTATTTTAGATTACACCTTATTTATTTTCTATTACTGTCCAAAATATGGGGACCACTATAATATTACTTCCATCTACAAGATATGAGTTTATGTTTTTAGCTCTTTTTTGATGCGGTTCGCCTTTGATATTTTCATATTCAAAGATTCTTTTATTGTCAGTATCGAAGTTGGCAAAGCCTATGATCACGACATGTACAGCAGCATTGCCTCTTGCTTCATTACCCCATTTGAAAGTACGGTGGGCAAAGTGGATTTTGATTTTGTAGTGGTTGAAGAGTTCACTCCACAAGATTCCGACCTGTTCGCCCTGAGAGATGGAATTTGTCGAAACGAAAGCAACTTTGATTTTTGAATTCTGTATGTATTGAGCCGCCTTTATGTACCAAGCTGTTACATAGTCAAGAACTCCTGCTCCCTTGACGCCTTCAAAGACTTTATCCATATCGACTTTCTGTCCCGTGTTTTGTTCTTTTTTGCCACCAAACGGCGGATTGCCGAGGATGTAAGAGAGTTTTTCTCTTGGGACGATGTTTTCCCAATCAGTTTGGAGAGAGTTTCCGACTGTAATATTTGCAGACCTCTTCAGAGGCAAACGAACGAAATATTGACCTAATTCTTCGCTGACTGCCATATTCATCTGGTGGTCAATAAGCCACATGGCAACTTCTGCTATTCTTGCAGGGAATTCTTCTAGTTCGATTCCGTACATCATATCTACATTAAGCCAAACTATTGACTCGATTGAGAGAAAAGCTTCGCCTTGTTTGTGAAGGGTTCGAAGTATCTCGAGTTCAAGCAGTCTAAGTTCCCTGTAAGTAATGACGAGGAAGTTGCCGCAACCGCAGGCAGGATCAAGAAATTTAAGGGAGGCAAGATTCCTGTGGAAGTCGAGAAGTTTGTTCTTGGAACTTTTGACTTTTCTGAATTCTTCCCAAAGGTCGTCAAGGAAGAGAGGTTTGATGAGCTTAAGGATGTTCTTCTCGGAAGTGTAGTGACCACCGAGATTGCGGCGTTCTTTTGGATTCATTACGCTTTGAAACATCGAACCGAAGATGGCAGGCGATATTTTGCTCCAGTCAAGAGAACAGCAGTCAAGAAGGATATGTCTCATTTCAGTATCGAATGATGCGGGAGGAATATTTTCATCAAAGAGTTTGCCATTGATGTAAGGGAAAGCGCTTAACTGCTCGTCAAGGTTCTTGAGTCGTTTTTCTGGCGGGGTATTGAGGATGTAGAAAAATTCGCTCATCCTTGGCGCAAGGTCACTTCCGTCCTCGCTCGTGCGCTCGCGGATGAAATCGAGAAATAATTCTTTCTCAAAGATGGTGGTATCATCGGCAAATAGGCAGAAGAGGAGGCGGACAAGATAGAGTTCAAGAACATGGCCTTCGTAACCTATGGCTTTAAGTTTATCGTGGAGCCTGCCCATCATTTCAGCAGCTTTGATGTTAACGGGATCTTGTTCCTTGTATGACTTCTTTTGATATCCGGCGATAAAACCGAAATGTTGAACATTATTCACAAATTCAGGCAATTTAAACTCTGTAATATTTCCTTCCTCAAGATTATAGAGCTTGAATATTTCAAAATCAGAAACAAGGATGTATTGAGGTATCTCAAACTCCCTCAATCCCTGTATATAGTCTTTGGCCTGTTGGTAAGCTTTAATAAGATCTTTGCCTCGACTTTTCATCTCTATAAGAAGTTGCCCTTTCCAGAGAAGGTCTATGTAACCTTCATGCTCGTCGAGCTTCTTCACCGGATGTTCGAACGATGCTACTTTCCTGCGGGAAATTCCAAAGACATTAAAAAACTCTACAAGGAAAGGCTGGGAATCTGCAATTTCATTGGAAGCATCAGCCCATTCTTTAGAAAATTTGAGCGCTCTATCTTTAACTTCATTCCAGCTTAAAGGCATAAGAAGTAATCCTATTTCTTTTTTGGGATGTTTTAACTTTTTCAGTTCATTATAAGGGATTAAGCTCTGTAATCAAATTGTAGAGGATATTCTATATTTGTTTAAAGCATGGGGAGAAATTGGATTATTGGCTTTCTTATTATGATGGATTTGATAAAATATAAAAAGCATGGGAAGGAAGGGAATGATTATAAAGCAAAACTTTGAATAGCGACTAATAAGGAGCATAAAATGTTAACGATATATAAGGAGATTGACTCAAATAACTATAATAGTCATGATATTACAGATTTCTTATATAAAATTTATAATGCAGATTTATGTAAAATGGATGTACACCTAGAAAAGTATTGGAAAGACGACTTTTTAAATCATGTTCCACGAACTAAAAATGAAAAATTATATTATTTTACTCGAGAAACAGATACTTACAATTGTGGCAATCATAAGGGTATTATGACTCAAAAATATATTTGGCCTGAATTTTTCAAGTCATTTCCTAATGGTAAAATAATAGTGTTAGAATGTTCTCAAGCGTGGGAAGACATAATGTTAGGTTTAGCAAAAATAGATATATCGTCAGATTTAGCAAAACAGAATATAAACCAATGCGCTTCAGGACTGACAGCTGATCAATTCATAATATTATCTTTAAATGCTATTGCTAACGGATTTTACCCTTACACTTTATTTTATAGTACGCCAGGCTCCTCTAGATTAATCTATTTATATATTCCTGAAAAACCTATTAAACATTCTCAAATGAAAAACAAAGATGCATTTAATTATATTCTATGGGATTTACATAATGTTTTTGATGATCAATGGACTTTTGATGGGTCGCGAGGCCCCAAAAGTAAAATTCATATAAATTATTTAAGAATTCCGGATACTTTAGATTATATAAAGTGGAGCATTAATTTAATTTCAGACAAGATAAAAGAGTTAGTTTCTGAAGCAGATAATGCTTATATAAGGAAATTTGTAAATACCTATAATAGAGCATGCTGTGATTGTATTTTAGCAACATCTATAGAACATCCTTATATGGCCAAGACTTTCTTTTTTGCATGTATTGACAAAATATCAAATATCTTATATGGGATAGGAAAGTATAAGAAAGATCAGGAAGCTCTAATGCATTTATATTCTGATGAATTCTTAAAAAGAGAGTTAACTAACTTTATTAAGAAAATTCCTGGCAATTATGGAGAAATATTCGCTGACAGAATTAAATGGGCCAATTATGAATTTAAATATGATATGTTGATAAATAATGAAGATGATGGTGTTAAAGGGATGTTAGATTTAGATCTTATAAGAATTTATAGAAACACAGTTCATGGATATTTTTTAAGAGATAAAGATGTGAACCTACTTTATAAGCATTCTGGAGAAATAAACAATGATATTACTTTCCTTGCTTTACCAATTCTTCTTTATGTCTTATCTCTCAAGATTCAAAAGTAAAGGCAACCCAAGGTACTATTATGAAAAAAACACCCCATTTTTAGAAAGAATTTAATAACACATTCCGGTAGAAGTCAATAGAGGTAATTGCAAAACTCTTTTCCGGTTCCGGCAAAGCGGAACCCTCCAGATTCGAAAATGGAGGGTTTTGCTCCGTCAAAACCGCTTGTATTTGAGTTTTGCAAGAGGCTCAATAATAAAATTTTCACGCGGCAGGTTTTTCAGCCAGTTGCTTCTGCTATGTAGCGAACCCGTCCCGACTGTGTCTTAGCCTCACACTCAGGCGAGACCATGCTAAACCGCATGACGTTGCGCCTGAGTTATATTTTGATCGTGCAGACATTCTGCAGGATCATTTTTACCACAGAGAGAAATCTTTGTGTCGTTGTGCTTCCGTGTGAGAAAATCAAGCAACTTCAAACCCTAAACTTTAGTAAATTAGAATTTCCTATTGATTAACACAATGCCTCGGCGATAATAAATCAGGGGTCAATCCAACTATAATAACAGTGAAAAACAAAGGTTAGAATATGAGTTCCAAAACAAAACTAAAAAAGGTAAGTAAAAGGTTTTATAAACTATGTTACAGTCAGTATAGGCTTGACATAATGGAAACTGATCAAATATATCAGAGAGCGAGTGTTGTGCTCATTCTTTTGCCACTACTCGGAGTGCTAACTTATAATTTAGGGCGGATTGATATTCTAACCCAACTATTTACTAGAATCGATGTGTTCTTGTATTATCTGTTTACTTTGATGGCATACTTGTTTTTAGGATGCAGTGTAGTTTTTGCCATTTTTTTTACCTTGCCACGAAAAGAAAAATATAAAGGCATGCGCTTTATGAAGGTATGGCTGAGAAAGTATAAACATCAATGCCTTACACAGAGAGGAGGGCAAAAAAATGAAGATGTTATATTTTATAAAATTACAAAAGAACTTACCGAAATACAGGCTAATAATGAACCTATAAATGAAAAACGGAGAGGTTATTTTCATCTCTGTCTTCTTATGGCTTCACTTGCGATTGGAGCAATAGGATTACAGGCTATATTTTTATTGATTATTAAAATTAAAATGTTAGTGTAATTTTCTACCACCTTCTTAGAATCACAAACAGAAATTGTTAGATGTCTTAGAAGTTATGTAGAAATGAGGTAATGACATTACCCTGAACGCTGGCAAAAACAGAGACTGAAGAAATAAAAAAACAACTGGCAACCATTGAGTTTAAATATAGATTGATATGAGAAAAAAAACAAAGAATCTTATTCCTGACAGTTCGTTCTCCGAAATAATTCTTTATACCACGCCGAACGGAGATGTAAAAGTAGAGATTTTTCTCAAAAATGAAACAATCTGGCTTACACAAGACAGAATTGCTCAACTTTTCGATGTACAGCGTCCTGCTATTACCAAACATTTGAAAAATATCTTTGAAACAAAAGAGCTTATTGAAAATTCAGTTAGTTCCATTTTGGAACATACTGCTCATGATGGCAAAAAATACTCCACCAAGTTTTACAATTTAGACGCAATAATTGCTGTTGGCTATAGGGTGAATTCTTCCAGAGCAACCCAGTTCCGCATTTGGGCAACTCAAATACTGAGGGAATACGTCATCAAAGGCTTTGCAATGAATGACGAGCGCTTAAAGGATCCTTCGTATATTTTGGGCAAAGATTATTTTGAAGAACAGCTGGCGCGCATTCGGGATATCCGCTCAAGTGAAAGGCGGTTATATCAAAAAATAACCGATATTTATGCGGAATGCAGCGCCGATTATTCTCCGTACAGCGATACTACCAAACAATTTTATGCCACTGTGCAAAACAAACTTCATTTTGCCATTACGGGAAAAACAGCGGCGGAAATTATTCGTGAACGAGTGGATAGCGACAAACCGAATATGGGGTTAACTACCTGGAAAAATGCGCCAAAAGGCATGATTCGCGAATCTGATGTGGTAATCGCTAAAAATTATTTAAATGAAAGAGAACTCGATCATCTGAACCGAATTGTTGTTATGTATCTTGAATATGCGGAAATGCAGGCAAAGCGAAGAATTGTAATATATATGAAAGATTGGGCGGCTAAACTGGACGCGTTTCTAAAATTTAACGAGCAAGATATTCTTACTAATGCCGGCAAAGTGAGCCATGAAGTGGCAGAAGCACTCGCTCTCGGCGAATATGAAAAGTTTAAAGTCAAACGGGATCAAATTTATATTTCCGATTTCGATATAATTGTAAAAAATTTACTGCCTAAAGAAAAGAAATAATCGATGTCTAATAAAGAAGAAAAAATCTTAGTTTATTGGAATATTAGTTGCGTAAATACAAAGACCAAGAAACTTTTTGATCGTAATCTTATTCTGGATTTGCAATCTTTAGCTCCTGCTGAAACAAAGGATATTTTAGAAATACTTAAGCATTCTAGCAGTTATTCTAAGATCTTAAAATATAGACGAACCTTTCATGAAGCTTTACCAGGGTTCTTAGATGACATTGCAAAAGACTTTTCATCTTTTAACTCTATCTACATACCTGATTACTTTGAAGACGAAGCAGGGAATGAGGTGAATCAAATTGGGCTTATGAGACATCTATCCGGACAACAAACTCCTATTATATTGGGCAATGTTAATAGTATTTTACAACTTGGCCCATCATCATTGAAAAATAAATTAAATTGGAAGCAGGAACATTCTGATATACTTGCTCATTTTTTACAGGTACACAGCCAGATAGCAAAGAGTCGCTGGCTAAAAGAAGATTGCAAGTTAACTCATGATGGAAATAAGTTAAGTTCAAAAGTTCCTTCTTTCGAGTCTTTGATATATGTAGCTATTTACTTCAGACAGTTATATTCTCAGAAAGATAAACTCTTTCGTTCGGCTTGTGACGCTTATATTCGTTTTGTAGATAATGATGAAAAACTATCATGGGTTAAAAATGAGAGGGATTCTTTTTCAAAAAAACTCGAAGAATGCCCTTTATTTTGTGATATAGACGGTATAAAAAATAAAGATTTGATAGAAGCTTTTCTTTATGGAGCTTTGGTCTTGCATAGTAATTTAAATGTTAAGCCATTTAAAAAGGATAACTTTAAAAAGCTTTTGGACAGTTTGGGAAGAATTAAGTTTGTTTTTTGCTTGAATAGCTGTTTGAGATTGCTTTATAATAATATTTCTACCGTGGCTCCTTTGATAGAGCACGACTTTGCATACTGGCAAAACAATGAAGGCATTCCCGCACCAGATATTTACTGGCACTCTAAGATTTTTGGAGAACAAAATTAATAGCTGGAAAGAACCAACACTAGGAGAAGTAGCAGAAATTTAAACTGGGCCATTTGGAAGTCAACTTCACGAGAAAGATTATGTTGCAAATGGCACACCAATTATTACAGTGAAAAATTTAGTAAATGATTATAAAAACCATTCTTCAAGCACTCCAAAGGTTTCAACCGGAGACAGAAAAATATTAGCAAGATATACCCCTCGTGGCAAGCCTCGGGGGTTCTTTACTAAATTCGAGGCAGAAGAAATAGTTTTGAGTAGCATAGGTAAAGATTCTTCTTTTGGAAACATTGAACCAACTATCTCAGATGAGAGAACCCTGAAAGCATTTAAAGCTATAGCAAGTAACATTGACAGGAAAATTTTTAATAACTATTCACCAATTCAAACTCTTTCAAAGTTGCGCGATACCCTTTTGCCAAAACTTATGAAGGGTGAAATAAGGGTAAGGATGTAATGACAAGATTATGAAACTGCAACAAAAAACTATTGAAAAATTGAGAGATTTAATAAATGAAGGAACTAAATATCGTTCTGGGCCTATTTTGGTTTCTTTTTTTAATAATCTTGGGTTTAACGACTCCTATGGTACTGGATTTCCATCAAGGTGGATTTATACAGAAGATAAACTTAGCCGGATAAATGGAACTCCGAAAATTGAACAATGCATAAAACAATTACTTTCTCCTGTTAATTTTATAGAAAGATTTGAAGAACTAAATAAACATATTTTGGAATTTAATAAATATTTAGCATTTGATGGTTATAAAATTGTAGCAAAAGGAAAAGAAATACAGATACTAAAAAACGAAGAAGAAATAGTTGTATCGAGCGAAAATGTGTCTGAAGATGAATTTATAAATAGAGATTTTAAGAATATTTCCATAGACAATTTAGGCTTGGATGGGATTATAACTGATGTTCTAAAGCAAAGATTAGATGAAATTAGAAAATGCCTTACTGCAAGAGCTTCTCTATCGGTAATCTTTCTATCTGGAAGTATGTTGGAAGGAATATTGTTGGGTATTGCAAGTAAAAAATCAAAAGAATTTAATCAGTCTTCTGTAAGCCCAAAAGACCAATCAGGAAAGGCAAAGCGCTTTCAGGAGTGGACGTTAAGTAATTTTATTGATGTGGCGCATTCGTTAAGCCTACTTGGTGAAGACGTGAAAAGATTTAGTCACGAGTTAAGGAATTTTAGAAATTATATACATCCTTATGAACAAATGGCAGCAAAGTTTCATCCAGATGAGCATACAGCTAAAATTTGTTGGCAGGTTTTACAAACAGCAATCCATCAACTATCGAGGTAATATGACCCCCAGTCTTTGAATCAGACATAGAAGAGTTTTTAAAGGACAAAATGACATGACTGCTGAGAAAGAGAATCTGATACCGATTCATGGAGGATACAGGAAGCTGAAGAGTTTTCAGATAGCTCAGTTGGTTTATGAGGATTTTCTCAGGCAGAGGGAATTGCCAAAGTGGGAAAGAGAAGATCGAAGGCGGCAAGAGCTTATAGACAGCAGACCTGCTACTGCTGAAGATGTCTCGCAGAGTGGACAAAGAATATCCATGACAGTGGCCTGAGTAGACAAGGTGGACAATGTACAAAAGAACAGAAGTCCACAAAGCCCACTGCGTCCACTTATCCTGAAATTGCTGCAAACGCTGCTCTTGTCCTGATAACCGTGGCTTGCAGTTTGCTTGACCGTCAATTAGCGGCTCAGGCTGAGCGTTTTGAAAATGAGGGCGGATTTACTGAGAGGCTTTATAGAGTCCGACAGAATAAAAGAGGAAATCCATGACTCCAATTTACGAATCCGATATAGAACATTTTGTAATTGACCTTTTGGAAGAACAGGGGGTTGAATATCTTTCGCCGGAACAGCAGGAAGCTGAAAGAGAGAATTTAAGCGAGGTCGTATTATTAGCGGCTCAAGAATGCCATTGCCACGCTTAATCCTACTATTCATGATGAAGAGAAAGAACAGGCTATTCGGCAGGTACTGAATCTACCACCTCAGAATCTGATTGATAACAATGAAGCTTTCCACAAGATGATTACTGAAGGAATCACAGTTGAATATCAAACAGAACAGGGAATAAAAGGAGATACCGTAAAACTGATAGATTTTAACACATTCTGGTAGAAGTCAATAATAAATTTTCGCGCAGCAGGTTTTTCAGGCGACAGCTTCTGCTGTGTAGCGCACCCGTCCCGACTGTGTCTTAGCCTCTACTCAGGCGGGAACCATAAGGGAGAATGCGCTGAGGCGCATACTGCTATCGCAGGATCATTTTTACCACAGGAATAAATCTTTGTGTCGTAGTGCCTCCGTGTGAGAAAATCAAGCAATTTGAAACTCGAAACTTTAGTAAATTAGAATTTCCTATTGATTAAATGACATGACTGCTGAGGAAGAAAGGCTGATACCGGTTCCGACGAAGCGGAACCCTCCAGATTCGAAAGCGGAGCTGAAACTTACCAATGTAGCGAGGGCCAGCCTTGAAGAGTAAGTTGGAATAGCCAAAATAAAATCGTTGACAAAGGTAAAGCCTATATTTTCTAACTCAAAGGCAATCAATATTCTCTGTTAGAAAAAGTGGAGAGGAAGTCGATTATACCCACTCATGAGTTTTAATGAGTCAATCGCATGCTCTAGTACTTCTTTATCAGTTGGATCAAGTGTTTTTGAATAGGATGATAATGCGCGTACTGATGTTAAAAAACTATTTCCGTAGAAGCATTGTACGACTTCGTTACATTTTACTCCAGCTATAAAATGTGTAATTGCAATATTTTTAGAATCTTCCGAAACAGCTGAAACATAGAATGAACAAAATCCACTAACAATTTGACATCCCAAAAGATTTTCTGTCAATCTAGGTTGAGCTTTAAATGCAACTCCTGGTGCTGGAAGTTGACGTCCAGGCACTACTCCCTTGAGATCAAAAAGGCTAACGGAAGTAGCGCTCCCTTTACATAGTGTATTAAATTCTGATATATTAACGTAAAAATTGGAGCTGCTCAGCGGATATACACAACTTGTTACAGAGACTTTGACATTTGATAAACCTAGTTGTTCTTCATCCAGTAAGTCTATTGAGAGCGTTTTAATTATTTCTTTCAGCGGCGGAAATGTTTTGACTGCTATTGGGGAAAATTCTATAACACATAGCGGAGGAATAGGATCTCCGTCAGTGTTTAATAGAGAAAGATGCAAAGGTTTCACGCCTTTTAAAAACCCATGTTTATTAAATGAAATCAGACATTCGGGATACATCATATAAACAGGACTTATATTCCGGGCAGTGTATTCTAGTCTTAGACTATTCCCATAACCACGAAAAAATGGTAATCTTACTGGTATTACTGTTGTTTCTGTACCTACAGGTGATCCGACCGTTGTTGCACTCGTGGATTCTCTCTTCGTAACTGTACACAAAGCGGAGCCATAGAAGTTAGGTATTGTATTAACTGTTATTGTGGCAAACTTATTTTCTAACTTGCTTGCTTCTATTACGGTTGAATATTTATAGCTCCCCGCGAGAGTGAGTGTTTTGTTAGCATAAGCAACCCAAAGCTCCTGTGCAGGCACATTAAGCACAATTCCTTTGAGTTCATTATTTTTAAGTAGCGTATGATTCCCTTTTTGACTCGTACTTATTTTGTAATTGACATCATATCCAGTACCATTTTTTAGATATACAACTGTCATGTCGCACTTTGCACTTTGCCATAAACAAAAGAACATAACTGCTGTTAAGAATAATTTAACTTTCATTTTTAAATTTGTCATAACAACCTCCCATAACGAAATGGTTTTCGAAATATTAGCTAACCTTACAAGGCTGACTAATTCGTAACCTCATCGGAAATCACTGAGATTTAAGTATACCTCCGATGATACCTCAATTTTATAACACCACAATAGCATTTTTGTCAATCGGGATGTTTACAGAGACGGTATAACCTTTTAAGAAAAGCTTAACAAGTAGTTCATCCAAATCAACAGGGAAAAAAGATAAGCACCTATTATAGTCGAAGTTTGGCAAAGCTAATTTGCTCAAATTTTCAAAACAAAACAGTAAGCAATAACTGCATTTTATCAAGCTGTTGATATTTACAGCAATCGAAGAGCTCGAATAAAAATCTTAAAAAACTGTCACCTTTTTTTCAGGACTTGACACGATATTTTCTTCTCGTAAGAGTTCAGTGAAGGATGTTAAATGCGGCGCCTTACGGCGCTTTGTAAAACGCATGGCTAAAGAAATCGCCCTACCAATATGGATTTCCACGAACTTGGCAGGGACAGATCGCCTCACTGTTCTTGCTAATAACCTCTACCTGAATCAAGTATCATTTTTTTAAGTTTCCTATTAAATTCGTCCTCTTTCACGAGATCCTCCAGATTAATATGCAACCGGTATTTCCAGTAATGCTTAGGATTACTAGGAACATTGATTCTTTCGCTATGCGGATTCTCAATTCTGAGATTTCCATCAATCCCAAGAAGATCCTGAATTGGAAAAACAGCCCACATACTTGAAGAGCTCAAATGATCTCTTATTATTTTTTCTACTATCCAAGGTTCGCAATAGAATGGAGCTTCCCCTCTTTCTCGAAGAATTTCATTGTAATATTTTTGAGTTTTGGCTCTACTTTCTTCCCACCATCCCCTGACTGTAGACATGTCATGACAAGAAGGCGTGCATACAGACGTGTACGGATAGTCATGAGGCGAGCTGAAAGTAAGCCAAGTTTCTTTAGGCATACGCTGGATCTTGAGGCTCAATAGTCCCAATTCGTCCATTACTCCGGGGACACAATCCGGCACCATGCCTAAATCTTCTCCACAAACAAGCATATCAGTAGCTTTAGTCAAAGCGGGGAGCTTAATCATAGCCTGCTCACGCCACAATCCTTCCTGTCTCTTATAGAAATAGTCTATATATCTTTCGTAGAGCACTTTTCTTGTATTATCATCAAGCCTCTTGAAGGATTCCGTTTTGAATATTTCTATTCTAGGGTGATAAGAATCTTTTTTTCTCTCATCCTTAACAAAAAGGACATCAACAAGCAGGCTGGAAAGTTTTGTTTTTAACCTGGTTTTATTTACTCTTTCCTGTTCTGTCATGTCAGGAGTCACTGTAAAATATTCTTCTAGTAATCTCTGGCTCTTAAATTCTTCTTTGAAAGCATATTTTCCCCAAGCCTCTTCTTTTAGATAATTTCTGATAATATAATCCGCTTCTCCGGGGAACTTACATTCAATCATGTCTCTAGTTATTAAAGGAGAACATAGGGCTTCTTCACTCATTTCTACTCCGAAATAGCGCAGTTCATCCCTTGTAATCGGAATAGCCGGGTAGAAATGTCCGAGAAGTCCGCTTAAGGCCTCATAAGGAATTTGCCATATTCTAAAAAAGCCAAGTATATGATCTATTCTGTAGGCATCAAAATACTGGGACATATGTGAAAGCCTGCTTCTCCACCACTTGTAATTATCCTTGGCCATTTCCTCCCAATTGTATGTTGGGAACCCCCAATTTTGTCCATCTTCTGAAAAAGCGTCTGGAGGAGCGCCTGTCTGAGTGTCCATATTATAAAGTTGTGGAGCAGACCAGCTGTCTATACCAAACCTGTTAACGCCAATTGGGATATCCCCTTTTAATACAACCCCGTTATCTCTTGCGTAATTTGCCGCATCAAGAAGCTGTTTATGCAAGTTGTATTGAATGTAATAGTGAACAGCTATATCATCATAATGATCTGACATAGGGGAAACCAGTTCACTGATAACTACTTTGTCATATTTCGAATAGTTACTCCATTTATTATAATCTGAAGTTCCGTAGAGGTCGCGCAAATAACTGTAGGCGGCATAAGGAATCAGCCATTCCTCGTTTTCTTTAAAGAATTTTATAAATTCGGGATCTGTGAGGAATTCTGACTTCTGAGCATCATAGGCCATTTTGTATAACCTTGACTTGATATCCATTACAGCTTCATAATCCACATCCTTCTTTGAATTCAGAACTTTTTTTCGTTCCTTAAGGATCTCATTTGTGGTTCCAAAAGGAAGGTTCCCGAGGGTTTCAATATTTATGTACATAGGATGCAGAGCAAAAACCGAAATTCCGGAATACGGATAGGAATCCACCCATGTATGGGTAGAAACGGTATCGTTTAAAGGCAAAAGCTGAATCATATTTATCCCGACTTCCTTGCACCAGTCTACCATCACTTTTATATCGGCGAATTCACCTACACCGAAACTGTTCTTTGTTCTTAGAGAAAATACAGGAATAGCTACGCCAACACCTCGCCAGAACAGGTTGGAATATTGAAAGATTTGATCTTTCTTAAGGATTTTTTCACATTTGAATTCTGCAAGCTTAATAAGTCTATCACTGCCAGTTTCCAGATTTACCACGGAATCAGACAACTTTATACCATATTTGTATCTAACATTGGCAGCATCTTGTAGTTCCACCGCGATTCTCCACACACACGGGGCTACTTCAGTCATTACAAGAGCTTTATTTTCAATCCATGCGCCTAATTCTTTTGAACTGCCAAGAATAACAGCTTTATGTTCCGGCAATATTTTAGGTGTGACTATTTCGAAAGTAACGATCTTGCTTTGGGGAGACTTCTTCGGCGGGTAGTGGAGCTTTGAAGCAGTTTTTCTTCTAAAAACAACTTTTTTAAAGGCAGAAGTTTCAAGAACTTTTAGTTCCGTATTTTTGGTATTCCATTTATCAGAAAGGAGAGCCACATCAAATTCATCTGAAGAAAAGGAGACAATTCTGTTTTTACATGCTTCCCAACCAGGGGCTGTTCCATCTTCATTACAAATCACATATTTGTATTCAATCTTTGATGGAGTTGCCGGCACGTCCAGTTTAGCTGACCAAATGGATGATCCCTCATATTTCATTTTTAAAGCTTTTAGAGTATTCCACTCGCCCAACTCTTTGCTGGTTCCAGAAACAAAAACACTTCTTCCAGGCATAGTGTTATAATGAATTGAAAAATTAATAATCATTGCAAGAAACTCCTATGATCTTAAATTTTACTTATTCTTTAGATGGAACTTGGAACATAAAATCAAATATTTTTCGTTCGATAAATAGTCGAAGAAGAATATTATATGTTATCCCTTGACAGGTGCGGCTTTCGCTGTATGAATTCTGTGGACTACAAAAATCAGAATTGCTATTAAGACAAGAAAAACCGGCCCCACATACATAGCCGTGTATCTTCCAAAATTTTCTCCGATAAGCCCGCAGCCCGCAGTACCAATAGGAATCCCCAAAGCCCCTACCGTGACCATGAAGGAAGTAGCTGCTGGAGTTACTTTACCAATCTGATCGAGTCCGAATCCTAAGAGCGAAGGGTACATGCAAGAATCAGCAAGGCCTAGACAGGCTACAATTATAAAAGCTCCAAATACCGTCGATATATTCAGGAAAAATGTTATTAACACGGCAAATACTATCGAACTAACTATAAGATACTTATGCACCTTTACGTTAGGCAAAAGAAATTTTCCGAATACGGCTCTGCCAATCATCTGAGAAAAAGCGTAAGTGGTAACAATAGCTCCAACTATTTCTATTTTGAACATCAAATCCTGCATCATATGAGGCTGATTGAAGTAGTTCATTATCTGTTCAACATAAACTATAAGGAATAGCGCCATTGCTGTAAGCATTAATGGCAGTGTAAGGATTTTTTCTTTTTTCTTACCTCTATTTTCCACTTTCTCAGATCTGGCAGTGTCTATTAATTCCTGAACATTGAGGAGAAGAAGGATTACTATAAAGAGAGCAAACAGTGCGGCAATCGTTATAAAGACTGCTTTCCATGATAAGCAGCTTATTAGGAAACCGATTATAATTGGAGAAAGCATAAATCCTGCGCTGAAGAACACGTTAAGGATACTTAGTGTACCTTCGCTCTTTCCTTCTTCTATTACTGTGCCCATTATCATATAGTTGCAGGATACTAGAATAAATCCTATAGCCATGTTACATAGGAAAGCCATTGATGTATACACATATATGTTTGGAGATATTATGGATATAATTGATCCAACTATCATTATAATGGCCGCAAGCACCAGCGTGTTTTTACCTTTAATCTTTGAAATAACAAATCCGCCAGTTGCCATGGCTAATATTTGTCCCCACAACCCGAAAGAGTCAAAAAATACGATCATGGATGAACTGATCCTAAAATGCTCCGAAATAGGAACCGTCAGCATCCCGTAAATAGCGCATTGAAACCCGCCAAACATAAACGCAATAAATGTCAGCAAGACTGCTTTTTGTGCGTCGACTTTCGTTTTAAAAAGCATTTTTCTTGAACCAGACGCCACCACATCAACCGTTGCCATACAATCTCCTTAAATTTAAGTTTATTTTTATATTTATAAAAAAATTAAAACTCGAAAGATTCTATGTCATAATCCCCATAAGCGATGAGCATGCCCATGGCTGGGATGACAAGGTCATTTTGCACTATGTTAAGAAATTCAGTACCTGCCTTGTCATTTTGAACTACGATTTTCCAGTTACCGACGACACTCAAAGTATAATCTTTTTCTGTGTTATTGAAGCCAACCACAATAGTTTTCCAGCTGTCACCATTTGCATTACTATTCAAAGTATAGGCAATTACACCATCCGGCAACTTATTAAAGTAGTGAAAACTTTTGTCTATCATTGCAGAATCGGTCATACGGAAAGCCGGATGAGCTTTTCTGAGAGCTATTAGTCCTTTATAAAAATCAAGCAGCACCTTGTTCTGCCCCTTCAAATTCCAGTTAATAGGATTAATAGTAGGGTCATTATCGTTGCAGCTGTTCTCTTTACCTTTTTTAGTTCTGGCAAATTCTTCACCTTCCGCAATAAATGGAACACCTTGAGAAGTCATGATTATTCCAATTCCAAGCATATCGCGTTTCAATAAACTGTCACGGGACTCCTTCGGCATAGTAGCTGTCAATTCATCCCAAAAGGATAGATTATCATGACAAGAAACATAATTAACGCTTTCATTGGGGTGTATTGGCATCAGAGTGACATCTGCACCTTCACCTGTCAATTTTCCCTGCATTTGCTTTTGAAGTTTTGCTATCAGCTTTTTCGTGTTATTTCCCTGGAGATAACCATACGTTTTATTTTCGGATGCGCCACCTATCAAACTATCACGTATACCATCATTAAAAGCGGCAATGCCGGTGTTCTGCACATTAGATTGCATCATACATTTATTCGAATCAAGTCCTGTAGAAATCTGCCGGCCTTCCCCGTAAAGAATAGCATTAGGATTCATGGTTTTTACTACATTGTAAATCTGCTGGATTGTTTCCTTGTCCATTATTCCCATAAGGTCAAATTTAAAGCCATCTACATGGTATTCTTTGACCCAGTATTGAACCGAATCTATTATAAACTTCCTGACCATTGGCCGTTCTGTTGCAATATCATTTTTGCAACCTGAACCATTGTAGTAAGTGCCGTCATCACCAACTCTGTAGAAATAATAAGGAACCACTTTATCAAATACGGAAAAGTCTGTTAGTCCCGTCTTGAAAGTATGGTTGTAAACCGCATCAAAAACTACACCGATCTCAGCGGAGTGCAGGCATTGAACCATTGTTTTATATTCTACATATCTGGTTATTCCGTTAGGATTGCTTGAATAAGAACCCTCAATATTATTATAAAGGACCGGATCATACCCGCAATTATACCACGTATAAGATATGTTATTTTCGGCTTCATTTCCTGGTCCGTAGTCAAAAACAGGGAGCAAGTGGGCATGAGTTACACCTAATTCAACAAGATGGTTCAATGCGGTAGACATTTTATCTTCAGTTGAAGTATTGTACTGTGCAAGCCCTTTATATCTGCCCGCAGAGGAAGGTTCAACACCCGCAGAAGGGTCTATTGTGTAATCTCTTACGTGCAGTTCATAAAGTATCGCGTCAACGTTATTTTTAAGAGTCACATATTTATCCTCCCCCCATCCCTGCACATAAAAGTTCACCTCATTCATATCGAATATGTAAGACTTAGAAGAATTTACAGCGCTGCCGGTTGAGTAAGGGTCCTGAACTAGAAGCGTTTTGATTTTTCCATCGTAATACTGTGTAATTTCGTACAAATAATATTTATCTTTCAAATCTCCGGAAAGGGACGCTGTCCATACTCCATTTTCACCTTTCATTAAAGGCTGCTTTTGAGAAAAGTTCTTCTCGTCGCTGTTATAGTAATCGTATATTTTGACACTGATTCCCAACGCCGTCGGAGACCAGATTTTAAAAATTGTTTCTGTATTTTTATAGGAGCACCCCAAATCACTTCCCTTATAAACATATTCATCCCTGTTAAGAATATTTCTCGGGACAATCAAGATTTTGTTGCCACCATCAAAAACTACATAATGCGGGGACATTACTTCTGTTAAAGGCTTTTCTAAATAAATTTTTGCAGTATCTGATTCAAGCAAAGTATCGGAAGAAGAAAGTACTTTTAATATCCCCAGTTCTTTCTCCTGAGAATCTGTAACTTTAAACCTGGTTTTTATTTTCTCATCAAATGTAACTTTATCTTTCAGCCATACTGTTATTATGCTCTGATCATCTAGCCAAGCGCACATATTTTTTGCAGCAGTAGATTCTTCCGCTGCTATTAAGTTAAAAGAAGAAAAGAAGAAAGGAAAAACAAGTAAAAAACAAGCTTTTTTGAAGAAATGGATTACCATAATCGCCGACCCTTGATTAAAGTTAAAACAACAATACTGTGCAAGTATAATAGAATGTGTAAAAATGCACAACAATAAAGACTAATTTTTAAAAAACAAAATGTTGCTTAGAAAAATTTTCACGTTATTAATCTTTATTTCCTCAGCTCTCTCATATGGGGAAGAGTTAAAAATAATCTCTCTTTCTCCCAACCTTACCGAAATAATATTTTTGCTCAAAAAAGAATCAAATCTTGCAGGCAGATCATCTGTTTGCTGCTACCCCCAGGATACCTTAAAAATTCCAATAGCCGGAAATCTAGGCGATCCTGACCTGGAAAAAGTCATCTCGATCAAGCCCGACGCTATCTTTTTAACTATGGTCAAAGATATGTCAAAAATCAGAATCCTTAAAAATCTTGGAATAAAAGTCCACATTTTTCAATCGAACAACATATCTCAATATCTTGAAACGGTACGCACTCTGGGAGAAATATTGAACGCTAAAGAGGTGGCTAAACAGGAAATAGAAAGGGTAAAAAGTAAAATATTTGAGTTAGAAAGTGCAAATCTGGCAATCCGCAACAATAAAAAACCAAAAGTATTCTGGGTAGTGTGGGATAACCCCATCATTACTGCGGGAAAAAACTCTTTTATAGATGAATATATTTGCCTTGCCGGCGGAGAAAACATAATGGGCGAGATAAAAAAATCTTATTTCTATACATCTAAAGAAAACATAATAAGCGCCAAACCTGACATAATAATCGCACCTAACATGAAAGCCTCAAAAATAAAAGAACTTGAAACAGCCATTGGTTGGAAAAAGTTACCGGCAGTAAAAAACAAAAGAGTCTATGGCAGCCTCGACCTCAATTTGGTGTACATACTAGGCCCAAGAATGTTTGACGCCATATCAGTTATACATAATTGTCTTTATTCTGAAGAATGATAGCTGCGTGGATATTAGTAGGCCATTTAGTGGTTGATTTATTTTTTAGTTTTTTTATAAAAATCCAAAATAACAATATAGAGTTGGAACTTTTATTTTAGGGCACAAAAAACAAAAATGGAGGCACTATGTTCACTGCATACGAACGGGAAAAACTATTAGTATCCATGGCTGCAATAATAGCCAAAGATAGAAAAGCCAGAGGATTACTATTAAATTACCCAGAAGCAGTTTCTATCGTCACATCTCAAATCATAGAATGGGCACGAGAAGGCAAAAGTGTTTCTGAAATCATGAGTCTCGGGACAACTGTTCTAGGAAAAGAAGATCTAATGGAAGGGATAAGTGAAATGATCCCAAGCATACAAGTTGAAGCCACGTTCCCGGACGGAACGAAACTTGTTACTGTACATAATCCAATTCAATAATCACGTTTAAATTAAGGAACTTGCTATGTCTAACAACGTTAACTCTTCAAGCGAATGGTATCCCGGGCAAATCTGGGTATCTGAAAAACAATATGATTCTTTAACAGATAGAAATACCATCGAATTGGCTGTAAAAAATACGGGGGATCGCCCCACTCAGGTTGGTAGTCATTTTCATTTCTTCGAAGTTAATAAGGCCTTACATTTTGATAGAAAGCAAGCTTATGGAATGCGATTATGCATTCCAGCCGGAACTGCTGTCAGATTTGAACCGGGACAAACTTATGAGGTATCATTAATAGCCTTAGGTGGAGAAAGAGTTTGTTTTGGGTTTAATGGGCTAGTCAATGGAACTCTCGATGATGAAAAAAATAAGAATCATGCTTTTTCAACAGCAAAAAAGAAAGGGTTCAAAGGTATTTAATTATGGGAATTAAAATAAATAGCTTAACAAATGCAATGATGTTTGGACCAACCAAAGGAGATCGGGTAAGATTAGCCGATACTGATTTAATTTTAGAAGTAGAAAATGATCTAACAAATAGTGGCGACCAGGTAAAATTTGGCGGAGGAAAAGTTATACGCGATGGGATGGGACAGGATGCCAGGGCAACAGAAGTTAAAGGTTCACCTGATACAGTCATTACTAATGTCCTAATCGTTGATTATACTGGAATCTATAAAGCCGACATAGCAATAAAACATGGAATAATAAGCGCAATAGGATGTTCCGGAAATCCTGGCATACAGGACAATATAAAACCAAAATTAACCATAGGCGCTTGCACAGAAATAATATCAGGCGAAGGACTAATTTGTACTGCTGGAGGAATAGATACCCATGTTCACTTTATTTGCCCTCAATTAATAGAAACGGCAATAACTAGTGGAATGACAACTTTACTTGGAGGAGGCACAGGTCCAGCTACCGGAACACTTGCCACTACTTGCACCCCAGGCTCCTGGAATATAGCGCGAATGCTTGAAGCAATTGAAGTTTATCCAGTTAATATTGGACTATTTGGCAAAGGGAATAGTTCTCTCCCAGAGGTTCTGAGAGAACAAATACGTGGAGGAGCGTGCGGATTAAAACTCCATGAAGATTGGGGAACAACCCCAGCTGCTATAGATAACTGCTTAACAGTAGCAGATGAATTAAAGGTTCAAGTGACAATCCATACTGATACTTTAAACGAATCTGGATTTGTTGAAGACACAATTAATGCATTTAAGGGAAGAACCATTCACACTTTCCATTCAGAAGGGGCTGGCGGAGGACATGCTCCGGATATTCTAAGAGTTTGTGGAGAGAAAAATGTTTTGCCTAGTTCTACTAATCCGACAAGACCCTTCACACGCAATACAATTCCAGAACATAGAGATATGTTAATGGTATGTCACCACCTTGATCCAATGATTCCGGAAGATATAGCGTTTGCTGACAGTAGAATAAGACCTCAAACAATCGCAGCAGAAGATATTTTACACGACATTGGCGCCATAAGCATTATTTCCAGCGACAGTCAAGCTATGGGAAGGATTGGAGAAGTGATCATGAGAACATGGCAGACTGCGCACAAAATGAAGATTCAATTTGGTTCATTGAAAGGAGATCCAGCAACAAACGATAATAATCGAATAAAGCGGTACGTTGCAAAATACACAATATGCCCAGCAATTGCACATGGGTTGGATGATAAAATAGGTTCTGTTGAAGTTGGAAAACTTGCCGATTTAACTCTATGGAATCCGGCCTTTTTCGCGGTTCATCCCGAAATGGTTATCAAGGGCGGATTCATAGCCTATTCCGCTATGGGTGATCCAAATGCGAGCATACCAACGCCCCAGCCGGTCTGGGCAAAACCTATGTTTGGCTCTCACGGTCTTGTAATTGGGAGTACTTGTATAAACTTTTTAAGTCAACAAGCAATTGAAAGAGGCCTATCAGGCGAGCTAGGGCTCAAAAGAAGTGAATCTTGCGTAAAAGATACCAGATCGTTAAAAAAGAAAGATTTACCGCTTAATGACGCACTCCCTAAAATTGAGGTTAATCCGGAAACCTACGAAGTGAGGGCTGATGGTAAAATATTAGAATGCCAGCCCTTAGAAATATTACCTCTGGCTCAGCGATATTTTATGTTCTGAACAAACATGAAAGATCAGCTAATAACTCTACTTCATATAACCGACTCTGGTTATCCGACTGGCTCGTTTGCTCACTCATGGGGACTGGAATATGCTATCTATAGCGGATGGGTAAAAGATATCAATTCCCTCTCCGATTGGTGCAAGGATTCTATTCAATATTCATTTTTACCATTGGAGGGAAGAGTTTCTTTAAAAGCGTGGGATCTTGCTGGGAAAAATGATTTTTCGGGATTATTTAATCTAAACGAAGAGCTTGTAGCTTTCAGAACTTCTCATACCATGAGAACAACAAATGCGCAAATGGGCCGATCCTTTATCAAGATTACCAATACATCCTATAAAGACAGCAGAATAGAAAAATTGTACACTTTAGTAACGCAAAACGAATCTTTATATTGCATGCAACATCCTATCGCGTACGGAGCCATTCTAAATTGCCTTTCCATTTCAAAAAATATTATGCTTAAAAGTTTGCTGTTTGGTATACTAAAACAATGGGGCCAGGTAGCTATGAGGATTATCCCATTGGGACAAAAAGATGTACATTTTTTTCTAGCTTGTATCACTGACTTTTTAAACGAACTTATAACAGAAGAACTAAAAAAATATCATAATTGTGAACTTCAAAGTGTTTGTCCCGGGCTTGATATTGCCGGAATGGGACACGATTCTTTGAAAGCACGTTATTTTATTAATTAAAGAGCAAGAAAGATATGGGAAACTTAATACGAATAGGGATAGGCGGACCGGTAGGTTCTGGGAAAAGTCATTTATTGTTGAGAATATGCGAAAAACTGAGGGATAAATATTCAATAATTGCAATTACAAATGATATATACACAAGAGAGGATGCTCAGTTTTTGACAAACAAAAAAGCTTTGCAGCCAGGAAGAATTATTGGCGTTGAAACAGGCGGGTGTCCTCATTCTGCTATAAGAGATGATATTTCGCTAAACCTTGATGCCCTAAGTATAATGAGGAAAAAGTTTCCCGATACTCAGCTTGCCTTTATAGAAAGCGGAGGAGATAATTTGTCAGCAACTTTTAGTCCTGACTTGGTTGATTATCAAATCTATGTTATTGACGTGGCTCAAGGCGATGATATACCAAGAAAAGGTGGAATGGGTATTGGAAGAAGTGATTTGCTGGTTGTAAATAAAATAGATCTTGCTCCGTATGTCGATGTAAGTTTAGAAAGCATTCACTCAGACCTTGAAGCCGTAAGGGGGCCTTTGCCATTTGTCTTTACAAATTTAAAAAAGTCGGAAGGAATGAAATACATTATCAACTGGATAGAAGAAATTATGGCGAATCAGGAGAAAAATTCGAATCCATTATGGGCACAAAATCCTACCTTGAAAAGCGGAATATCTAAAGACCATCACCACGAACATGAACATAGTAATCATCCCCATCATCATAGCCATTAATGTATTACATTGCGGATAAAAAAGGATTATATTTCAAAGGAGAAATAGGATTCTGCGTATCTGGAGATAAATATCGTTTATCCCATAATCCTCCTCTCTACTTAAATGTAATTAAAAAAACACAAATAGAAGCATTTCCTACTGATCAAGGCGGGGGAATGCGGGGAGGAGATTCTCATAGGTACACTGTTTCTTTGGACAGCAGTGCCAATGTTGTCTGGTACTCTCCGGCCAGTACGTTGTGTTATCCGTCCATGTACGGTTCAGATGACTGCTGTAATCTAAAAGTTAACATTAATCTGGCTGACTCAAACTTAATATTTGTCAATAAGCCACTGATTCCTTGTAAAGATTCTAATATTAGACAAGACATAGAAATCAAAGTTGACTCTAAATCTTCTTTGCTATATTGGGATGAGATGAGCTCGGGGAGGGTGGCTCATGAAGAACAATGGAAGTTTTTGAACTTTGAAAACAAATTGAGCCTGAGTTGTGATAACATTCTTGCCTACAAGGAAAACTGGACACTAAAAAAAGGTATGATACCCTCAAGTCTCGCCGGGTTTGGAGAAAGCTGTATATACGCCACGGGAATATTTTATAATGACGCAATAAAAAAAATAGACGTTTTCAAGCATATCTGCAATGAAAGCAAATGTACTTATTCGGTTGGCAAAATATATGATAACCTTTTCATAATTAAGCTAATTGATAAAACAGGAATTGGACTAAACAATATGACAAATCAAGCCTTATCCCGGAAGAAATAAAAAATACAATTAGCTGGTAAAGTCGACGAGGTCGATTATACTTAAAGCCTGTCTTGGTATAAAAAAAATCGTAAGAGCTCGACTAAAGATAGCATGAAAGATTTTAAAGTTGCTGTTTGCCAAAATAAAGCATTAAGAAGTAAAGATGTCTCGTTAAAAAACGTTCTCTCCATGATCGCTAAAGCTGCTGCAAATGGCGCAAATCTTATCTTATTGCCTGAAATGTTTTATTTTCCATACGAGTGTAAGGAAATTCCGAATTTGGAAGAAACAGACAAGCATACGGTTAACATCTTAAGAGAGGCGGCAAAGTCGAATAACATTTATATCTGCACGGGATCAACTGTAGAAAAGGAAAGTAATAGCAGATTGAACAAATCAACACTAATAGATCCAAAAGGAAATATTATTCTTGAATATTCTAAAACTCATTTATTTGATGCCGAAATAAACAATAAAATATATAGAGAATCGCAACTATTTGACTATGGCAACGTTGTTCAAGTAGCTGATACAGAATTCGGAAAAATAGGAATTATAATCTGTTATGATATCAGATTTCCTGAAATTGCACGAATTCTTGCTCTGCAAGGAGTAGAAATAATACTTGTACCAGCTGCATTTAGTTTTGCTACAGGATCAGCACATTGGGAAATATGTTTAAGGTGTAGAGCCATGGAAAATCAAGTATTCTTGTGTGCTGCCAGCACAGCAAGGGACCCGGATTCTAAACATCAAACTTATGGGCATTCAAGTATTATAGATCCGTGGGGAACCATTCTTGCTGACGCGGGAATAGACGAAACTATAATATACGGTGACCTCTCAGCTCAGAAACTTAAGGAAGTTCGCGAAAAATTACCTCTCCTTAAACACATGAGAAGAGATTTGTATAAAAATTATCTAGTCTACTGAGGGCAAAAATGGAAGTTAAGATTTTTGAAGCAATAATGTTGATTTGTTTTGGTAGTGCCTGGCCATTTTCAATATACAGAACATGGAAGGCAAAGAATTCGGCAGGTAAAAGCATGATGTTTCTTTATGTCATACTAGCAGGGTATGTTGCCGGGATATTGTTTAAAATATACGGAAATATGGATGAAGTTATTTTCTTGTATATATTAAATTCGATATTTGTCCTTACTGATATATTACTGACCTTAAAGTTTAGAAAGTTGCGGGAATGAGCCGCAGAATTTTCTTTTTCAAAGACTATCTGACAGAAAAGTTTGGGTATCCGCTCTACAGGATACCGATAAATCTAGCTTTAGGCTGCCCGCATAAAACCAAAGATTCTTCAGGTTGTATATTCTGCGCAGAAGATGGCGCCAGAGCAATTCATTTACAGAGAAATTTAAAAATAAATGAACAAATAGAAGAAGGCATAAAATATGTTCACAAAAGATATGATCCATCTGCCGCTGAGTACATGGCATATCTTCAAGCTTACACAAACACTTATGCGGATATAGAAAGACTAAAAAAACTATACGAAGAGATATTAGATTCAGCTAATTTTAAATTACTCATCATAGGCACCAGGCCAGATTGTTTGTCTGAAGAAGTTTTAAAATACTTTTCACGGCTCAATGATAGAATAGAGCTATGGGTGGAGTTGGGAATTCAAACAGCAAATGATATAACGTTAAAGGCAATAAACAGGGGACATGACTTTAATACGGCAGAACATGCAATTAAAAAGCTCAACGAATTAGGTATAAAGACAGTTGCACACATAATAATCGGCCTGCCTGGCGAAACCCTGAAGGATTATGTAGACACAATAAAAAAGGTGACCGCCCTGCCCTTGTCCGGAATAAAACTGCACAATCTCCTTATTTTGAAAGACTCCGAACTTGGCAACCTGTATTCAAAATGTTCCAGAGTTGAAAACAACGCCATCATTATAGATAAAATTGGAAAAATTCCCTTATTAAATGAATACGAATATGTAGACATTCTTACGACATTAATTCGTTTAATCCCGTCGAATATTCCAATACTAAGACTAACCGCCGACGCACCGAAAGATAGGATATTATCACCAAAGTGGAATTTAACAAAAGGAAGAATTCTTGAATTATTAAAATGTGTCCTCGAAGAAAATGATTATACCCAGGGAGAGTTAGCAAACAAACAGTTTAGCGCGCTAAACCTTCCCCGTTTAGCTGAAAACAGGCTAAGAATAAAAACGGAAGATGGTTCATTTACTTTCTATAGTCAAGTTTATAAAGAGTGCTACCATAGCCAAGCAGGAGCAAATTCCGAAGCTTATTATAAATTTATTCTGCCATCCGAAATTCCATCACGACTCAAGGACAAAACACTTTTGAACATATTGGACGTGGGATTTGGATTAGGGTACAATGCAATAGCTGCACTGAACGAGGTTATGAATTGCAACGGGTCGGCAAAAATAACTTCTCTGGAAGTAGACACAAAATCTCTCCATCTAGCGCTGTCAATATATAAGGAGAACTCTCTCGAACACAAAATAGTTGCTTCACTTATAAACAATAAAATTTGGACTGACGGTAAAAATTCCATAGAATTAATCATCAGCGACGCCAGAAAATCATTAACATTGCTGCAAGAAAAGTTTGATTTGATATTTCTTGATGCTTTCTCCACCAACAGGAATCCTGAACTCTGGACTTATGACTTTATAAAAGCGCTAAAAAAACTTTTGCTGGAAGATGGGGTAATAATAACATATTCAGCGGCGTTCCCTGTCAGAGGGGCAATGCTCAGAAGTAAACTCCATATCGGCACTACGGAACCGTTCGGGAGAAAAAATGGAGGAACTATAGCTTCTACTGACGCAAAAAGAATAAAGTCAGAGCTATCGGAAAAAGAGAGAAATATAATACTAACATCAACGGCAGGAACTTCATATCGTGATCCAAATTTCTCATCAACCAGCAAAGAAATTATTAAAAGGCATGACAAGACTACCAAAAAACTCCGTGCAAAAGGCATACCGAAATGGTATAAGTAAAAAATGTATGTATAAAACATATTTAATAACCGGTGGAGTCAGAAGTGGCAAAAGCAGTTTTGCCTTAACTATGGCAAAAGATGCAAAGAATCCGTTTTTTATAGCTACGGGATGGGCCGGTGATGAGGAAATGTCAGGACGCATAAAACAACATAAAGAAGAACGGAACGATTCTTGGACAACTATAGAAGAAAAATTCGACTTAAAAACCGCTACTGCTTCTGCCATCATACAAAATGCAGATTTTATCATCATTGATTGCATGACATTGTGGATATCAAATCTGATGCATGGCAAAAAGGATATCAACAGCTATGTTTTAGGTCTCATAGAAACTCTAAATAATACTGAAACGCCCATAGTTTTAGTCACAAATGAAGTGGGTCTTGGCATCGTTCCAAACAGTGAGGAGGGAAGAGCGTTCCGCGATATTCTGGGGCTTTTAAATCAAAGATTGGCTAAGGTTGTAGATAAAGTTATTTTTATGGTGTCCGGAATTCCCATGGAGTTAAAATGAAAAGTTTAAGATTCGCAATTTCAATACTAACAACCATCCCTGTTGGCCACATTGAAAACATAGACCGCAAAGTATGGTTGAAAAGTGTTTATTTTTCCCCGCTTTGCGGTTATTTTATTGCATCGTTATCCGTACTTCCGCTCATCGCTGTTACAAAAACATTCTATATCCCTGACATTATACAGGCAATTATAATAGTCGCATCACTTTTCTTATTTACAGGAGGACTGCATCTGGATGGACTGGCTGACGCCTGTGATTCATTTTTGTGCACCACTCACAGAGATAGAAGAGTAGAAATAATGATTGATTCAAGAATTGGTACTTTTGGCGCGGCCGGACTTGTTCTTTTAATAACAGCCAAAATAGCAGCTGTTTTCATCCTCGTTTCGGTAAAAAACTACTTTGCAATTTTCGCAATAATCGTGCTGGCAAGGTTTCTTATGATAGTGCTTATAAAGTTTGGACATTACTTTCCATACAATGTCGGCGGCATGGGGCAAGATATTATAGGAAAAATCTCATATACTACACTTACTACAACATTGATATATACAGCGCCGTGTTTTATTTTCAGTAGAGACATTTTTATTACGGCAATAATACTTCTTGCGATGGTGTTATTTTTAAACAAGAGATCAAACGATAAAATAGGCGGCATCTCCGGCGACGTATTGGGAGCATCTTGCGAACTGAGCGAAGCTTTAGGTTTTGTGTTGCTTACGATTAAACCGTATCAATAGAATTTCGGATTTTAGACTGCGAATTTTCTAATTGCCGAATATTTAAATTCAGGAAGTTATGCGATGAAAGCAATAAAAGGAAAGTTTAGTGGAGTAATAATAATAGAACCTGACGTGTACCCTGACAATAGAGGTTTTTTCCTAGAGAGTTACGGCAGAAAAAAGTACGAACAAATAGGCATAAACTGCGAATTCATTCAGGATAACCATTCAGCTTCAACCAAGGGGACGCTTCGAGGAATGCACTGGCAAGTAAATCACGGACAGGCAAAGTTGGTGCGGACAATTATTGGAGAGGTTTTGGATGTAGTCGTTGATATAAGGAAAAATTCTTCGACTTTCGGGCAATGGGAAGGATTTTATCTCTCAGCAGAGAATAAAAAACAGCTTTTTGTCCCGGTAGGGTTTGCCCATAGTTATTTTGTTATAAGCGATTATGCAGAATTTCTTTACAAGTGCGACAGTTACTACTCACCCAATGATGAAAGAGGGTTTATTTGGAATGATCCCGATATAGCCATAAGCTGGCCCACAGTTAGCCCCGTGCTTTCTGAAAAAGACAAAAACCAGCCTTTATTCAAAAACCTGCCTCAAAAAGATCTGTTTTAGTCAATAACATCCAGTAAACCCTCTACATCCCAGTTATTTAGGATTATGATAAAAATATGTCAATTATAATTTAGGATTATTAAGCCTTATTTCTCTATTTTACTCTAATGTTGGGAAAACTCTCGTTGTATAGAATCCCAATCTATTGTCGGTCTCCGATTCTGGGGGCCAAAATAACCTAAGTACTTTCTCATCGTATTGTATCTCCATAGGATTAACCTTGACTAACGTAGTAGTCTTTTTTCCGTTACTTGCTTCTACTACGTACAGAAAATCATCTGGAATCACAGTAGACATGTGCTGCTCTGATGATATTCCCCAATACGCTGTTGGTGGTACTACTTCTGTGCTTTTGTAAATAAGCCCCTCCGACCCCGCCCATATTTTATTTTTTGTTAACAAAGTCGTAGTGAAAGTTACTGTTTCTTTGCTAGAGTTAATCGGTGATTCTGAAGCAAATGCGCTTATAGGGAATCCAATAGAGTTTATCTTTTTACCTTTGACCGGTATGGTCGTTAATGCCGTAGCTTCTGAAGTTATAACTACCGACACTAATATAGTTATTAACGTAATAATCAACGCAGTACTTGTTTGTTTTTTCATAATTGCCTCCATAAAATTATTGATTTCGTTCATTGCTCATAATACTTACTTTAATAATTGACATATTTTTGAGTTAAATTTTTATAGGGAGTACTGTTTTTTCTCCTCTCTTTCTTTAATATTTCCCCCTAGAAGTTCCTGTAGAAGTTCGGTTCTTCTCCCAAATGAAATGTAAAATTTAAGTGATAACAGTCACGGGCTCTTTGATCCAATTGTTGCGACGAGCGACAGAGGCCCATTCTCACAATTGGATGCGCCCGTTTCTGCAATATCAAAA
>JAJXWI010000106.1 GCA_021781705.1 bacterium
TAATTATCTATTACAACTTTAAGAGGATTAATAACTCCCATAACTCTCGGCACACGCTTATTAAGGTCTTCTCTCACGCAAAACTCAAGCAATGATATATCTATTAGGTTCTCTCTTTTTGCAACTCCAACTTTATCACAAAAGGCTCTGATAGATTCAGGAGTATATCCTCTCCGCCTCATTCCAGAAATCGTAGGCATGCGAGGATCATCCCACCCCCTGACATGGTTTTCTTTAACCAGTTGTAAAAGCTTCCTTTTGCTCATTACGGTGTAATTTACATTAAGCCTGGCAAATTCTATCTGCTGCGGGTGGCATTTAACTTCCAGCTCATCCAAAATCCAATCGTATAGGGGACGATGCACTTCAAATTCAAGAGTACAAATAGAATGAGTTATGCTTTCAATAGAGTCAGAAATACAATGCGCAAAATCGTACATTGGATAAATACACCATTTATCCCCGGTTCTATGATGAGAAGCTTTTTTTATTCTAAAAATAGCAGGATCGCGCATATGGACATTCGGCGAAGCCATGTCAATCTTTGCTCTTAAAACTCTTGCACCGTCTTCAAACTCTCCATTTTTCATCCGTTCAAAAAGATCTAAGTTTTCTTCTACTGACCGATTTCTGTACGGGCTTTCTCTGCCTGGCTCGGTAAGTGTTCCGCGATAATTTTTGATTTCATCAATGCTTAAATCGCAAACATACGCCTTGGATTTTTTAATGAGTTTAACGGCACAATCGTATAGAGCCCCAAAATAATCTGACGCATAGTAGAGATGTTTTCCCCAGTCAAACCCTAACCATTTTACATCCTCCATGATAGAGTCGACATACTCAACATCCTCTTTTACAGGATTTGTATCGTCAAATCGCAAATGGCATCTGCCATTGAAATCTTTAGCAATTCCAAAATTAAGGCAGATGGATTTTGCGTGCCCTATGTGCAAATAGCCATTAGGTTCAGGCGGGAATCTTGTAATGACTTTGCCATCATTCTTGTTATTTCTAAGGTCTTCTACGATGATGTTACGAATAAAATCAAGAGAAGGTTTTTCCATTATAGTTTCGTTTTCCATAAACTAAAAAAACTCCGTTAAGTTAAAACTCAAAATTTAGAACTTAAAATTATAGTCAGTAATTTTTCTATTCTGGCGCAAGTCCTTTCTCTGCCGAGAATAAACATCGTATCAGCAAGATTGGCCCCGCTGGTCGAACCTGTCAAAGCCACCCTCAAAGACTGATTTAATTTGCCTTCAGAAAGAGAACACTGCTTTTCTGTATCTCTTATGACTGCTTCAAAATCTGCCGGACATTCCAATTGTTGTTGCTTTTCAATGTTATCCCTGAAACTGGCAATTGCTTTTATAAAAGTCTCTTCTTTAAAAGCCTTTTTCAAGGCCTTATCATCGTAAGGGAAACTCTTAGATGACAGATTGTATTCCGTACTCATGTCAAAAAGAGGAGAATTGTCAAAAAAGAAATATTTCCAATCCGAAACCTGCGATATTATTTTTGTTCTCGTTTTCATTAACATCGCAACTTTTTCAAATACCTCCTTATCAACAGCCTCCCCCCAGCCCTGTTTAGAAGCTTCTCTACGGGCCATGTCAAGGAATGCCGAGTCTTCCAATTCTGCCATGTAAAGACCATTCATGTTTTGAAGTTTTACTACATCGAACTGAGCAGGAGCGCTTTTCACTCTATCCAGCCCAAAAGCCTCTATCATTTCTTTTCTGCTCATCTTCTCTCTATTATCTCCAGGAGACCATCCGAGCAGTGAAAGATAATTAAACAACGCGTCGGGCAAATATCCTTTTTCCTTGAAGTCACCTACAAAAGCATCTCCATCCCTTTTGCTGTAAGGCTTACCAGACTGATTAACTATCATTGGCATGTGTGCGTATTTCGGAATAGGATAATGCAAAACATCAAACAAAAATATATGTTTATATGTATTTTCGACGTGGTCATCTCCCCTGATAATATGCGTAACTTTCTGTGTAATATCATCGCATACATTGGCGAGATGAAAAACAGGAGTTCCATCGCTTCTTAAAATTACAAAATCCTTCATACTGTCAAGAGGCTTTGACAATTCACCTTTAATCATGTCGTTGTAAAAAACTTCTCTCCGCTCGTAGGCAATCTTTTTACAGCCATTAAAAGTAAAGTTTTTATTATCTTTTAAAACCTCATCAATATGGTTTTCTATTTCAAAAACAAGAGTATCATCAGACCCAAACAATCTTAATTTTCTATATCCTGCCAGGGCAAAGAAATTTTCAACAACTTTATTCTTTTCGTTTAAATAAGAGAATTTTACCCCTCCCTGTGTTATTTCAACAGGTTTATCCGCACATACGTTTAGCTCAACATTACCAACGATCCTCACATTTTGATAAGATTCGCTGTTCCATGGAATTCTGAAAATAATTGGCTTTGGCAAATCTGAATTTTCTACATTAGGATAGTAAGCGTTTTGCTCTTCCATCATACGTTTTGCAGCATCCCTGTGGGCATCTTCCTGAGAACTCTGGTAAAAAATATCATCATCATAATCAATTCCAAGCCACTCCATACACTCCAAAAGCCTATCTATGGCTTCCCTCGTGGAACGTTCCTTATCGGTATCTTCTATCCTTAGAAGGAATTTCCCTTTTGTCTTTCTGGCGAAGAGCCAATCAAAGATTGCCGTCCTTATGTTACCAATGTGCACATTTCCCGTCGGCGAAGGCGCAAACCTTACAATATTCATAATATATAAACTCCAAAAACAGTCAATTACTTAATTAAAGTTAAAAGAACATCATTATTCTCTAATTTCAATTAAAAAATCAACAATCCCAAATCCGAAAATTAAATAATATTCAAATAGCATATTTTTGACCTATTTTTTTGATTTTTCATAAAAACTATAGTAAAGTAAGAAAGCATCAAAACAAAAATTACGGAGGTCAAGGATTTATGCTTTATCAAAATTCAATGGATATGTCCGAAGTCAGAGTAAAGGAACAGAACTTCATAGCCAGGGTGTACGGGTGGATGAGCTTTGCTTTGGCAGTAACGGGACTTGTGTCTCTATATGTAGCATCAAATCCTGCTTTGGTATCAAAGATCGCAACCGGCAAATTTCTTCTACTTGGTCTTATTATAGCTGAACTGGGATTGGTTATAGCCATAACAAGTATGATAAACAGGCTCTCATTTTTTGCCGCAAGTACTATGTTTGTTGTATATTCTGTCCTGAATGGAGTAACATTCTCGACAATCTTTCTTGTCTACACAATGTCATCAATAGCTTCAACATTCTTTGCGACAGCAGCAACATTTGCGGTAATGAGCTGCTATGGCTGGTATACAAAAAAAGATCTCACAACAATAGGCAATATCTGCTTTATGGCGTTGATAGGAATTATTATCGCTTCTCTGGTAAACATGTTTCTGAAAAGCTCAGGGCTTTACTGGATAATAACTTATGCCGGAATACTCATATTTGTCGGACTGATAGCTTATGATACGCAGAAAATCAAAGCAATGGCTGGAAACTTCGCTATAAACTCTGAAGAAGAAAAAAAGGGTGCACTGCTCGGAGCTCTGGCTCTATATCTCGACTTTATAAATCTGTTCCTCATGCTTCTGAGAATATTTGGGCAAAAAAAGTAAATTAAAAACTCCTTACATAACATAAGTATTCTCTTAAAAATATAGCCGTATAGGCAATGCAACGACAAAAACAGCTTGTTCGTTAGTTGTGATGAATTTTTCATTTTATTGACATGAAAAGCCACATTTATCTGACAAAACTGTTTTCAAAAAAACAAGCACAAACATGAGCTTAAAATGAAGAGTAATTTAAAAGTAAATTTCCTAGGTACGGAGTTAATCAACCCGTTCATACTTGCTTCGGCTCCCCCGACTAAAGATTATGAAACCATAAGAAATGCTTTTAATGCGGGCTGGGCGGGAGCTATCACAAAAAGCATTGTGCTAAGTCCAACAAGAAATAAGAAATCGAGAATCGGACACATTAGGCACCAAAATAATATAATTGCCACCCAAAACTATGAGATGAGTTCCGTCTATTCTCCCTACCAATGGAAGGAATGGGTTATCCGCTTGAGAAATGAATTTCCTGACAGACTTATTTTTGTTAGTTTTGCAGCAAGTTCAAATATCGACGAATGGAAGTTTTTGTCAGAATCGTTTTTAGAAACAAACGTGCACGGTTTGGAGTTGAACTTTTCCTGCCCTCACAGTGACCACGACAGAAAAGGATCAGCAATTGGCCTAGATCACAATTTGTGCGCATCAATTACGGAGGCCGTAAAAAAAACGGTTGGGAAAAAGTTAAAGATAATGAGTAAGCTTCCTTATATTTTGCACCCTAATGAGGGGACAGTTGCCAAGATGTGTATTGAGGCAGGCGCCGATGCCATTGCAGGAATCAATTCAATCGCTGGTTTATGCGAAATTGATCCATATGAGCTTAAACCAAAACTAATGACAGGAGACAAGACGACTACTGTAGGACTATCGTATCACATCATAAGGTCTTTTGGCCGTCTAGTGATAACTCAAATTGCTAAAACAATTGATTGGAAGCGGTATCCAATCTCTGCTATAGGAGGCGTGAGCAGAGACATTGAATCGATTATTGACTATCTCTCTCTTGGCGCAAATCATATGCAGGTGTGTTCTGAAGTTATGAATCATGGAGTAGAAGTTATTGATGAAATGAAAGCGACCCTTCTGCAATATCTAGAAAAAACAGGACGAACCATTGACGATATCAGAGGAAAAGCTCTACCCCACTTTACAGAGTGGGATAAACTTGACTCCCAAGATAGAATCGCTACTGTATCCGATGATTGCACTAACTGCCAGGCATGTATTTCATATTGTAGATATAATGCGATCATGCCGGGCGCTGCAAAGATAAACATCGTTGACAAAAACTGCGATGGTTGCGGAAGTTGTTATTCTGCGTGCCCAAATAATGCTATTTCTCTAAATTAAGGCTAAAACTTAATTTGCAATACGACAGGATATCTTATCAGATTGGTCTTTATTCCTTCAAGGATGTTATTGTGGCGTCATGGAACATTTTATGCTCCTATGATAATTTCTACTTCAAATTTAAAAAAACAATATTTAAGAAGTAACCGACTTAAAGGTTGGAAAATCTTCAAACACACAGTTATTTTTTAGAGTTTTGTAAATAATGTCGAGTAATTTCCTGGCTAAAGCAATAATAGCTTTTGGTGTTCCTCATCTGCTTTTAATTCTCTGGAAAAAATTTTCCGGATAAGGATTGTATCTTTTTGCAATTAACGAACATTGTACAAGAGTTGTTCGTACCAACTTGTTCCCTTTTTTAGCAATCCTGCCGTGATGAACTGTATCGCCTGAGTTCTGTACTCTCGAAGTAATTCCAAAATATGATGCAAGTTTTCCAGGATCGGAAAAATCATGAATATTGCCAATAGCAGACAGCATAACGGCTGCGCCTTTGTCTCCTATTCCTTTTATGCTCGTAAGGTTTTTGTGTCCGTCCATTGATTTACTGCTGTCGATCATAATCTGTTCAAGTTCGGCAATACTCTTGTTTAGAGAACGTATCTGTTCAACTATAACTTTAATTTCTGTATTGGTAACAAGGCCAAAGTTTGCCTTTTCAACTTCTCTTAATCCCTTTTCGCTAGCAGTTTGTCGGGCTTTGCCCCAAACTGCTAGATATTTATAGGAAAGCGCTCATTTTTCTCTCGGAAATTATTCTTAATGAAGAGATATTATCAAAAGGGAAAAACAAAACACGAAAACGAGGCTAAAAAATGGCGAAGTTTGTTAACATAGACAGGGAAAGTCCGATGCTTCTTCCCTATGATATCAGAGATTGGGTGCCGAATGATCATATAGTACATTTCATACTCGAGGCAGTTGATATGGTTGGGCTTAATAGTTTTAAAATCAACCACAAGGGAACCGGTAGCAAGCAATATCCTCCGCACATGATGCTTGCTCTATTGATATACTGTTATGCGACCGGACGTTTTTCGTCAAGAATAATAGAAGAGGCT
>JAJXWI010000107.1 GCA_021781705.1 bacterium
TAAGCCAGTTGTGGCTTTTACTTGATGAAAATGGCAAAAAAATAATATTTTGAGAATTATTCAGCAATCATTAAATAGAGAAAATTAGAGATTGTTCCAATCTTTTGGATTATATTAAGTTAGAACAAAAAATAGTATCCAACATTTGTCAGTTTAATTGATTCACACGAGGAATAATTTCCACCTTCACTCTGATAAAGTCGGATGGCTGATCAGGCAGGCTTATGGGGGGCAGATACAAAGATTACTCTACTCTCAAAATCTATAACCTCCCAAATACTAAGTTTTAGGCTGTCATATGATATTTACCATTTATAAAAAACTCTCCGGCCTGTAAGCATCTTCATGTTTTTATAAAAATAAAACTATAACACTCTTGTAGTTGTGATGTTACTTTTTTTCACACAAATGTTCTTTTGTTAAAAAAGTGAACAAATCTCGCAAAATAATGTTTAAAAAATAAAAGGAAAAATGAAAGGCGGCGTAACAGAAAGCTAATGTATATAGAAATTAAATACAATTGATAAAATTAAGGTTGCACTTGTAATTTGAATTTAAGAAAAATCAACATCATTTATTTTTTGAAAGGCTTTGATTATGGGAAGAAATTGTAGATTTTTATTTTTGCTGTTCGGATCGTTTTTTTGCTTCGCAATGTTCATTAGCTCAGTGAACGGAGGGATTCTATCATTACGTGATTATGACATCGTTATTAATGGAGTGAGTAAAAAAAATATTTTTTATCGGTCTTGTGCATGAGTGTGATAAAAAGAAAAGCTCTTATATAAATGTTGATGATAAGGATGATGACGTACCACATGTCTTAGATGCTACTATTGAAGATCTTCCTGCTCATGTACTATGTATGATGAAAATTTTTGAGCAACTGAACACTAAGACAATGCAGATTGTATTAGAAATGGATAAATGGACGCGCGATAACTGGAGATGGCGTCTTTTTGAATTTCAGCTTGCTAGACGTTCAAAAGATTTGAATTCACTTTGCCCCTTGGTAATGTTAGCGGAAGAACGAGATAAAAATATAAAAGCTTTTATGCATTGGCTTGCTGAGAGCTACGATTGTTTAGATTCTTCTCAAAAGTTCGATCCAAATACTCACGTCAACTCGTATCTCGAAACTTATCAAAATATCACCAATAATTTTGTAAATAAGACTAATGAGCTTTGCAAGGAAAAATCTGTGAACGAAATAGGGAAAATCTCTACCTTGGATTATACTGCTAAGATTATGAGCAATTTTCTGAAAATATTATACAAGTGGCGCAAGGGAGGGCTGGAAAGCGTTTGTCGGGAGGCAAAATTAAGCGAAAAAGCTATTAAAACGACGTTAAATGCAGGAATAGCTGAAACTTTAGGAGATGCATTATTTTTTACTTCTTGCTTAAAATCACTGCAAGAAAAGGATATAACAACGGTTGTTGCGTGTATAGGAGAAGGTCATGCCGGTAGGATTGGGAAAATGATTGAAGAGCTTGGAGGGAAGTTACTTCCTGGTAGTTTAGGATATCGGGATGCTAAAGAAGGAGAGAAGGTTAGGTTTATTACACCGTTTGAGTTGCACATATTTTTGTCCCAAGCCCTAGGCTTACCTGTTGCTGAGAGTGATATTCAACGGGTTAAATTTATGAATCACCTTTGTAATTACTGCAAGAAGTCTAATGCGTCAAATAAGTGTTCAAGATGTAAAAAATCATGTTACTGCAGTCGCGAATGCCAACTTAGTGACTGGTCTTTACACAAACAGACATGCCAACCTCAAAAACCAGAGGAAGGGCATGTTTGCAATTGGTGCCGGAGAATTGAAGCAACAAATAAGTGTCCTAAATGTGAAAAAGTATATTACTGTTATACCGAATGTCAGAAAAATGACTCTTTACACAAAGATAAACATGGGAGTAATCAGTAAAAATAGAACTTTCTCTAGAAGTATGTAATTAATTTAACAGTAATAAGTTCTAATTAAACTGCCTACGAAAAGATAGTCTGGTGTTGAATACTGTCAATTCTTACTAAATAATTTCACCGCAATTACTGTGTAGATGTATTAATATTTACTACACAAATTTAACCTATCGCTGGTTCTACAAATTGACGGCTGATGTTTTCAGTTTAGCCACTCTTCGTATGACGCGTCTGGAGGCATTCTCCAATCACCTCTTGGGGAAAGTGCTATTGTTCCGACTTTTGGGCCGTCGGGAATGCAGTTTCTTTTGAATTGTTGTGAAAAGAATCTATGAATAAAGACTCTTAGATATTTTTCTATTGTAAGGGCGTCGTACTTTTCTTTAAAAGCCAAGCCTGCAAGAAACCTAATTTTTTCGGGGGAAGCTCCGTACTTTATGGAATGGTACAAGAAAAAATCATGAAGCTCATATGGCCCAATAATATCTTCTGTTTTTTGTGTTATTTCTCCGCTCTTTTGAGGGGGCAGTAATTCTGGAGAAACTGGAGTATCTATTATATCAAGCAGTATGTTTTTTAATTTATCATCTGCCGTTGAAGCATACCATTCTATAAGATATCTGATGAGCGTTTTGGGGACACCGCAGTTAACTGAGTACATTGACATATGGTCGGCGTTGTAGGTTGACCAGCCTAAAGCTATTTCGGAAAGGTCTCCCGTGCCTATTACGATTCCCCCGGTCTCATTAGCAGTGTTCATAAGAATCATCGTTCTCTGGCGTGCCTGAACATTTTCGTATGTTGTGTTTAACTTGCCTTTATCCAGGTCAAGAATCTTAAATTGGAGTTCACAAATCTCTTTTATATCATTTATTCTTGAGTCACATCCGATTGATTTGCAAAGTGCAAGCGCATTATTATAAGTGTGGTCGGTAGTGCCAAATCCCGGCATTGTGATTGCGATTATATCGCTGAGGGGCTTTTTCAGTTTTTCGTGAGCAGCTTTAACTACAAGCAGCGCTAATGTCGAGTCTAACCCGCCTGAAATTCCTACGACGGACTTTTTTGCGTTTAGATGGGATAGTCGTTTGGATAATGCGGAAGACTGAATATTGAAAATTTCTGTACACCTTCTCGTTTTGGGTTCAGGTTCAGATGGGACGAACGGCAGTGGATTTATTTTTTTTTTAATGTCACTCGGGCTGTTCAATGTTGCTAGTTTTATTCTTCTATAGTTCTTTATTTTAGAAGAAAAGCCATTAATATTCAAAAGAGTGTCATAAAACGAACTTTCAGATTTTCTTGTGGAAGAGAGCCTTTGACAATCTATTTCTGTATATATAATCTCAGAGTCCAATGCGAATCTTGAGTTTTCTACGTTTAAAACACCGTTTTCGGCTATTATGGCATGTCCGCTGTAGAGGACATCTGATGATGACTCACCTACACCGCTTGAAGAGTAAATATATCCACACATGCATCTTGCGCTCTGACTCATTACAAGTGATTTTCTATACTCTGATTTTCCTACGAGTTCGTTGCTGGCAGAAGGATTTGCTATTATGGTGGCTCCGGCAATAGCATGAAAACTGCTTTGAGGTATCGGTCCCCACAAGTCTTCGCAAATTTCTACACCCACTTTAAATTCTTCGTTGTATTCAAATACTAAACTTGATCCGAATGGGATATTTTCTCCCATCAGCGGTATCTCAGCGGCATCCGTAAGCGCGTATGAAGGCGAAAACCATCTCTTTTCGTAAAACTCCCTGTAATTCGGGATATTTGTTTTTGGGACGATTCCCAGTATTTTCCCGCGTTGTAATAGCGCGGCACAATTGTATATGGAGTTATTGTATTCCAAGGGAAACCCGAGGATAATAGCGATATTAATGGAAGCTGTTGCTTGAAGTGTTGCTTTTAATCCTTTCAATACAGACTCCTTCAATCTGGATTGAAGAAAAAGGTCTCCGCAAGTATACCCTGTAAGCGAAAGTTCCGGAAATAATATCAATGAAGCGTTCTCTTTATCTGCAGACAAAGAGAGTCTTACTATTTCTTCTGTATTGTACTTTACGTTTGCCACCTTTATTTTTGGTACGGCCGATGCTACTCTGTAAAACCCAAACATAGAGCCCCTGATTGTTTGTTTTCTCATAATTTTTGTACAAGCTATAGATGATAACCCTTAGCAGGATTTTTGCAATCCGTTACCTCATATTATCACTACCTGAATATTAAAAAAACTAATGATCATCTTACATAAACTTTGTAGACGTTAAAATTATTATTTGTGATTAAGATCATTTGTTCATATAGCACTTTGCTGGTGTCGTTATTTGATTTTTTTTGATATTGAAATACCTTTTCTTAATGGTATTACTAAACTAGTAAATTTTTGATAGGATTTTGTTTTTATGTGGAACTATACAGAAAAAGTTATGGATCATTTTCTTAATCCGCGAAATGTTGGAGAAGTAATTAATCCGGATGGCGAGGCTACTGTGGGCAACATAAGCTGCGGGGATGCGTTAAAGCTCGGCTTTAAGCTTGATGAAAATGGGAAAATATCGGAAGTAAAGTTTAAGACTTTTGGATGTGGAAGCGCAATAGCTTCATCTTCTGTTCTTACGGAAATGGTTAAAGGTAAGACTGTTGAAGAAGCTGCAAAAATAACAAATAAAGACATAGTTGATGCGTTGGGGGGGCTGGGGGAGGAAAAAATTCACTGTTCTGTAATGGGCATGGAAGCTCTCCAGTCTGCCATAGCCAATTATCGTGGCGTTGAGTACAGGCATGAAGACGAAGATGAGCACCATGGGCGTGTGGTTTGTCACTGTTTTGGTGTAACTGATGCGAAGATAAGAAAGATAGCAAAAGAGAATGGGATAAAGACGGTTGAGGGGGTAACTAATTATTGCAAGGCCGGAGGCGCTTGTGGTAGATGCAAAGATGATATATTAGAAATTCTTCAGGGGGTATGGAAGCTTGAATCTAGAAATGAAGAGCAGCTTGAACTTTCGGTATTGACCTTTACGCAGAAGGTTATAAAAATTCAGTCAATTATTGACTCGGATATAAGGCCAATGCTTGAACAAGATGGAGGCAGTATAGAGTTTATTGATCTTCGCGGTGATACGGTCGTGGTAAGACTAAAAGGTCGTTGTGCGGTGTGTCCAAGTTCTGGCGTTACTCTTAGAAATACAGTAGAAGGGAAGCTCAGGGAGTATGTATCCCAGGATCTCAAAGTTGAGGAGATAAGGGGATAATATGAATCCAAAAGTTATTTATGTTGATAACAATGCGACCACGGCTGTAGATATTGAAGTTTTTGAAGCTATGAGGCCGTTTCTTACCGAGTTTTATGGGAATCCGTCAAGTATTCATCATTTTGGAGGGAATGTTGCCTCACACGTAAAAAAAGGCAGAGAGCAGCTGGCTGTTTTTTTAGGTGCAGAGCCCGAAGAAATTATTTTTACAAGCTGCGGATCGGAAAGCGACAATGCTGCAGTTTTAAGCGCCCTCAATACTTGTCCTACGAGAAGAAAAGTAGTAACCAGTAAAGTAGAGCATCCGGCCATTCTTAACCTTGGAAAACATTTACGGGATAAAGGATATATAGTATCGGAAATTCCGGTTGATAAGCTTGGAAGAATCGATATGACTGCGCTGGAGGAGATGGTTGATGCGGATACGGCGGTTGTTTCAATAATGTGGGCTAATAATGAGACAGGAAACATTTATCCTGTTGAAAAAATAGCTCAGATAGCGAAAAGCAAAGGCGCATTATTTCACACGGATGCCGTTCAATCTGTCGGCAAAATTCCAATAAATTTGAAGAGTAGTGCAATTGATATGTTGTCATTATCCGGGCACAAGCTTCATGCGCCTAAAGGGGTTGGGGCTCTGTTTGTCAGAAGGGGTGTGAGATTTAAGCCATTCATGATTGGTGGGCATCAGGAAGCAGGGAGAAGGGCAGGCACTGAGAATGTAGCCGGCATAGTTGCCCTCGGAAAAGCTTCCGAACTTGCCGAAAAGTATATGGCCTACGAAAATAAAGAAGTGAAAGAACTTAGGGATTATCTGGAATCCAACATATTGAAGATAATACCGAAAACCAATATAAACGGGGACACG
>JAJXWI010000025.1 GCA_021781705.1 bacterium
AATGCTGGCTTGCCGAATTTTAAACACATTGTAATGAAGTACGTTAGAGAATGCTATCTTGTGCCTTCTATGAGCATGTATAATCCTAATGAGTGGAAGATTTTTGGAGCTGTTTATAAAAGTTTATCTTGTTCCTTTTATCACAATGTTATCCAATGGGGACCTGATATTCATAATGAATTAGGTTTTCTTGTTAGCAGTTTTTCAAGTGGAATACTTGCGTTTTTGCTGGGCTGGTTCCTGCTTTATAAATTTTTCAAGAATGAAGAGGCCAGGCGCAACATGTTTATCAAAAGTTTATTTTGGGCTGTTTTAGGGGGTATTGTTTTTGTTTATACCAGGTTGATAGATTTTTACCCGAGAATTCATTTTAACTACTTTCTTATTGTGATATTTTTTACAACTTCCATAATGTATTTGTCATGGGGCTTCAGGTGCAGAGAATATGCACCTGAAAAAAAATCCCCCTTTGCGCCTATGCTGAGGCTTTTTATCTATGGAATGATTTTGCAATTTATTGACATTTATGATCCAGTCTTGAGTGTTTTATGGCTTTTAGGGATGGTCATAAATATTTCTTATCTTAAAAAACAAATAAGAAAGAACTATTTTGTTTTTGAAAAAAACCTGCTGATAATTTCATCTATTCTTTATATTTGCTGTATCCTGATGGTATTAATAGGGCTTACGAATCTGTCTATACTTGTCTTTCTTACCTGGTTTCTTATTTGTTTGTGCTTACAGCTTGGTTTCAATGTGAATGCAAGCGCAAGAAAAATCATAGAATATTTTGCAGGTGGATCTCATTCTCTGACTAAAATAATTGCTGTGGGAGTCATAACGCCGATAGTATGGCTTGTAATGATAGTATTTTTATATCTATGGGTAATTGGGCAAATTTTTGGTTCTGAATTGCTCATCACTGATTTAGAGAAACCAATTCATATTCACGGAGTAGCGTTTCATTTAAGTTATGTCGGGTTTGGAATTTATCTGTTTTTCATATTCAGAACGATTTCCAATATGATAAAAATAACGATAAGAAAACTTGTGTCTATATCAAAAATAGAATCCGGTGGAGCCCCCTCTATTTCTTTATTGTCTTCGTATGTTTTATGGTGTTTGTATTCTGTTATTCTTTTATATTTAATGGGGGTTAATTTGACAAACATTGCAGTAGTAACAGGAGGTATTAGTGTGGGGCTGGGGTTTGGGTTGCGTGACATAGTGAATAATTTTCTTTCAAGCCTAATTATATTATTAGGTCGTTCTATAAGGCATGGAGATATCATAGAAACTGACGGGATAGTAGGAAAGGTTTTGAAAATTACAATAAGGTCTACGGTCGTGCAAACTAATAATAACGCAATTGTGGCTATTCCAAATTCGGAAATAATCTCCAGTAAAATGATTAATTGGACGGGGAATAATTCTGCGGTGATGAAAGAAATTAAAATCGGAGTATCCTACGATTCGGACATAGAAAAAGTAAAGTATATCCTTTTAGATATAGCAAAGAATGCTGAACATGTACTTAGGGATCCTTTTCCTGCCGTGATATTTGATGAATTTGCCAACAGTACGTTAAATTTTGTTTTGAATATATGGGTTGATGATATCCGATCAGCTTCTTCGATTACTAGTTTAATAAGGGAAAAAATCAATGCTGAATTCAAGGCTAATGGGATACAAATGGCGTATCCGCAGATGGATGTGCATATAAAAGAGGGCAAGGGGAAAATGTTGAATGCAGTAAACTAAAGAAACAAACTTCCCATTGACTTGAAAGTATAAAAAATACAGTTTAATTATGGCTTGGATTTAGATTTGAACTGAATTTTGCCTTAATTTCTATTTTGAAAGTTTGAAAATGAATTATCTATTTGAAGCTGTTGAGCCTTATCTTTACTTTGTTGTTCCCCTAATAGAAATATGCATAGTAGCTCTATTTTTTTATTTTATACTGAACTCTCTACGAGGGACAAGAAGCGCTTCTATTCTTGTGGCGGCTGTATTTTTTCTGATTTTGACAACTTTAGTTTCCGATTTGTTAAAATTTGAGGTTTTAAGTTGGCTTCTGAATGGTATGTGGACTTTTTTCCCCATCGCTTTAATTGTCATATTCCATCCTGAAATAAGGAGGGCTTTAGCTCAAATATCAACCCCATTTAGGATGAGCATAAAAAGAGAAGAAACTATTAGTGAAGTTATTACTGCTGTTATAAATCTTTCGCAAAAAAGGCATGGAGCATTAATCGCAATAGAGCAGAGCATAAATTTGAAGGGGGTTACCGATAATTATATAAAAATTGATGCAAAACTCAATCATAGGCTTATCGAAACTATATTTCATCCGGAAACCCCATTGCATGATGGTGCCGTCATAATTAGAAGGGGAAAAATCATGGCTGCGAGCTGTATTTTTCCTCTTTCCAGCAACTCTGCGCTTACGCAGAATATGGGAACCAGGCACCGAGCGGCCCTTGGTATTACCGAAGAAACTGACGCTTTGGTTATTGTCGTCTCCGAAGAAACAGGTTCTATTTCAATTGCATATAAGGGGAACATTAAGAGGGACATAAGGCTGGACAAGATAAGAAGATATCTGGAATGGCTTGTAGATGAAGAGAAACCTTTTACTTTCAAAGACCTGGTTGAAGAGGAAGAGAAAACTAAAAATGAGAAAAGTTTTGGCGGGTGATTTAATAGGGATAAATGTTTAATGTTGGCGTTATTAAAAAAAATTAATTCGTATGTGCCTCAGTTTATAAGTAGAAACTTTGGCAGGAAACTTTGCGCAATTATTTTTGCGATCCTTGTGTATATTAAGATTTCAAACGAACTGGTTGAAAACAAGATGATTTACAATGTTCCTGTTACCCTTGTAAAACATGGAAATATTGAAGTGCTGGCTTACAAGCCGGAAACTGTCGCAGTTGCTGTCAGTGGTTCTAGAAAAAGAGTCAGGCTGATGTCAACTGCAGATATCAGAATAGAGATACCTGTAGACGAATCTGTGCTGAACGACATGTATTTTTCTCCATATAAAAGTATTAATTTTGGCATCGATTTTAAAAATGTAAAACCGCCGACAGGTGTCAAGGTTATTAATATTACCCCTGGAGGGATTGCGGTTCATATAGACAGGCTCAGATCAAAAAATGTTCAGATTGAACCTTCATTTCGAGGTAATTTGCCCAGTGATTATTCTGTTGGAGATATTAAGATCGTACCCAGAGATGCTACTGTTACCGGCCCCGATTCTATTATAGAGCATATAGATAGTGTTATTACCAAGCCTATAATACTCGATAAAGGTACAGTTGATAGTTTTTCTGTAGAGAGGACTTTTCAAAATGCAGATAAGAATATTCTTGTCAGTCCAAAATCTGTTCAGGTGTCGGTTGAGGTTTATAAGACTGTAGGCACGAGGATATTTCAGGATATTCCGGTAGGTGTCATGGCCGACAATAATAATGAACATAGTTATAAAAAAATCCTATTGCCAAGGACTGTAAACATTACACTTGGCGGGCTGAATAGTGCGCTTGATAGTTTAAGAGTAAATCAAATAAGAGCTTTTGTGGATGCATCTAAACTGGGCGGCCCTGGTGTTTATGATGTAAAAGTGGACTGCTGGATCACGGATCCTAACATAAATTTGAAATTTATTGATCCGTCCGTAATAAAAATTAAAATTGAGAAAAACTAGGAGTAGCTTCGTTATGGAAAAACCGGTTAAAGTTTTAGCCGTTGACGACGAGGAAGACATTTTGCACATAGTGAAGTATAACTTGACGAAAGAATTGTTTGATGTTTATATCGCCAAGAACGGAATAGAATGCCTTGCCAAAGTTGCTGCGCATAGTCCTGATATAATATTACTGGATGTTATAATGCCAGGGCTTCACGGCGTTGAAGTGTGTAAGAAACTTAAGAGCGATGAGCGGTACAAACATATCCCAATAATAATGCTAACTGCGAAGAGCACAGAAAAAAACATAGTCGATGGTCTTAATATAGGAGCGGATGACTATTTGACCAAGCCTTTTAGTATGAAGGTATTGATAGCCAGAATAAAGGCGCTTATGAGAAGAAAAAGTGGGAATAAGTCTGATTTTGTAAAGATTGGAGAACTTGAAATTAATCTTGCAACAAGAGAAATCACGCTTAAAGGGAAGAAAATAGAATTCACTCATTCACGATTCCAAATACTGGCTTTACTTGCGAGCAATCCTAATGTGGCTTTCTCCAGAAAAGATATTATAAGGCACATAAAAGGAGAGGATTATCCGGTAACAGATAGAGCTGTTGATGTTCATATAGTCGAACTCAGAAAACATTTAAAAGAATACGGAAAATATATAAAGAGTGTTCGCGGCGTAGGCTATAAGTTTAAAATGGATTAATGATAGTTATGGATTCTTGCATAGATAGCATGGTGACGGAAAAGCTACAATTGGAATGTCTTCTTTCGAACATAAGAATAGGGGTGATAATTGTTGACAAAAGTTTGAATGTGCTAAATATAAATGAGCGCGCAAAAAAACTTTTAAATATAGAAACAGATTATCTGCACAAAAGCATATTTGAGGTTTTGGCAGGAAATGAAGCTTATACTCCAATATGTAAGTTTGTCACAAACGGGCACAATAAAGACAGTTTCAATTTAAACCTGAAAGATAAATTATATTCTTTACAAATTAGTAAAGATGGCTGCTTTATTGACGGGCATTTTAGTGGAGGTCTTATTTTTGTAAAGAAAGAATCGCTCGGCAAGAAATTCAGAGAAATGACGGAAGGATTTGTGGCTAGTGTTTCACACGAACTTAAGACTCCCCTTACTTTGATATTGGGAGCTGTAGAGACATTGCAAGAGGGAGCCCTTAGCGAGACTGAAGAAGCAAAGAAATTCGTAAGCATCATAAAAAAACATGCGGTGCGTCTGAATACTCTCATAGGAGATATTCTAAGCCTTTCAAGTCTTGATCAGGAAGTAAGTGATAAGGATGTCAAATTTGAAGTTGTTGACCTGACTGATTTGCTGCAGAATCTCGTAAAAGTTTTCGATCGTGTCGCTGTTGAGAAGGGTATAACAATTTCGATATCGTGTATGCCTTCTATCAGAATTAAGGCTAATAAGGTGCTGCTTGAACAGGCTGTCATGAATCTTATTGATAATGCCTGTAAGTACACGAACAAAGGGGGAAAGGTGTTCGTGCGAGGCGAAATGATAGAAAATACAGTCCATATTGTTGTCGCAGATAACGGGATCGGTATTAGTCAGAAAGAGTTGACAAAGATATTTGAACGGTTTTACAGAGTGGATAAGGAAAGAAGCAGGAATTTGGGAGGAACAGGGCTTGGACTCTCCATTGTGAAGCAAATTGTTAAGATTCATGATGGACACGTTACGGTAAACAGTGCTGTAGGGAAGGGGAGTACTTTTACTCTTATTTTGCCGGCAGGGAATGGAGATGTTTAAACGGTTTATATTCTGAATAAAGTGCTTGCCATGAGCAAAAAAAAAGGCTGGAATTTTCCAGCCTTTTTTGATATACGATAATATTGTGTCAATTAATTTGCTGCAGTTGGCCCAATCACGACACGAACATTGTCCCCCGGCATAAATATATATCTCTGATCTTGAACAGTGATCAGATCTCCATCTTTAAGGTTGCTCGGATTTTGTGCCAGCGTGACATCGTTGAAACTTAATTCTTTTGTATCTTTTATGGCTATGTATTCGGCGAATGTCTGGTCAAATGTAGACTTTCCTAATAATTCAATATAAACTTTTTTAACAGGGAATACATTGTCCAATCCTTTAGGTGTTAGATCTTTTTGGCCAACAGCCAGCCATACAAATGAACCCTTTTCATCTTTAAATATGCATTGAGATTCTACTGACAAGATATGCTCATTTCCTTCTACATAATCAAATGGCAGCACAGGGTATATAAAATTGATAACAGAAACTTTCTTTCCACTGACAGCAACTTCAGTTACTGCCTTAAAATTTTCAACCAGGAAAATAATGCCTTTGTCTGTCAATATTGAATTTCCTCTTGAAATTCCGAAAACTTCTTTACTAACGCTAGGATCAGGATATATGGCAATAGGAGTCGTAGGTTTAATCTGATTTGCTAAGGTTCTGTCCATTTCTACTAGGATTCCCATTGGCACTAGTTGAGAAATTTGCATGACCGCAGGTTCTCCAGATAGCCATCCAACACAACTTATGCTATTAACTACTCCGTCAAAGGGGGCACGGATGGTGCACAGATTCAAGAGGTATTTCTGCGCCTTTACCTTTGCCAGTGCGTCAAGATAAGCAGATTTATCTTTTTGAAAGGTCTTTTTGCTGACGGTGCCGCCAGGAACAAGTTTTAAATCCCTTTCATAATCTTCTTTAGCAGTGGCAAGAGTTGCTTCAAACTGATCTAACATCATTTGTCTGCCTGTTTTATCAATTGTAAAAAGGACAGTACCTTCTTTTATAACGTTCCCTTTCGCATCTTTAACAGGTCCTTCAAAAATGTCACCGGGATATGCTGTGCTGGTCAGCATTCCGCGCCAGTTATCATTAAACCCTGAAAGCACGTTGCATGTGATCAATGACGTAGCAACTCCATTGAATTCCCTTGCAGAATTTAAGTCGTTTATCGATGCATCAGCTGAGAACACATTGCACGTGAATACACTTGCCAATGTGAGCGCAACGCCCGCAATTATTGAAGTTATCCTTTTGTTGTTCATGATTTTTACTCCTTTTGTTTTTTAAAAAAGACTATTTTTATTAACGGTAATCTGTGGATATTATTTTACAATAAAATTGCCTTAAAAAAATAATAAAAAGAGTTTTTTTTTGAGTGCTATTGAAAATGTTTTGCAGCGAAATAGACTGTTAGAAAAGAGGAGATAACCAAACAACCAGTAAAGGAAGAAGAAAATGAAAAAGAGTGTTATACTAATTGCATTGGCGTTTTTAGTGGCTGGTACCGTTTATTCTGCTGAAAAAAGTGCATCAGGAGCAGATTTTAAAGTAGAAAAGGAATATTTAACAAAAGGTGGCGGTACAGTAAAAATAATAGAGAAAATCGCTGAACCATCGGACGATATGACTCCGTATATGCTAGGACATGACAAAAATGTTCCTGGTACTTTTGTTAAAATCAATGATTATCATCAAGCTAAGATTCTCTATCCTTTGACAGTTATTAATAATACAGATTATGATGTCAGTTTATCTTTTGAAGGTGTTGCTTATTATGAGTGGTTTGTACGACAGGATGTTCTGTACTTTGAAGACCAACCCAACCCATACCTTCTTACTATCGGCCCTAAAACAACGAAATCGTTAAATATTAAATTCTATAATTGGTGGGTACACTTAGATGGTCGCTCCTATATCGTTGGTGCAACTTGGAATTATTACATAATTTTTGTCCCTGACAAAGCAGTTGCGTCATATACTGCTCCCGCAAATCTTTTCTATTGTCGCTGGCACCTGTCGTCAGGGGTCGCAAGAATCGAAACGTACGATTTTAAGGATAGCTTTCCGGCAGGAAATAAGACCTTTACCACTACGTTCAAAGAAACAGATGGAAGGTACTGTATAACGTTTGATCAGTAGTAGGTCAGTCAATAACATCCAGTAAAACTGGGAGGGGTTTACCTAAATTAACTATGGTAAATAATAAGACTTACAAGCAAAGTTTAAAAAACAATAATGGGGGTTAAGTCTTAAGTATTATAAAATTTTTTACAAAACCCGAAATTGTTATAGGAGAAGAAAATGAAAAATAGTATTATGCTAATTGCATTGGCGTTTTTAGCAGCTGGTACCATTTATTCAGCTGAAGAAAGTGCGTCAGAAGCAGCTTTTAAAGTAGAAAAGGCATATTTAACAAAATGTGGCGGCACGGTAAAAATAATAGAGAAAATCGCTGCCCCATCGGCTGATATAGTTGCGCCGGTCAATGAGACAAAATATGACAAACATGTTCTTGGTTATCTTGAGAAGATCGATGATCTTCGTGCTAAGATTCTCTATCCTTTGACAGTTGTTAATAACACAAATTTTGATGTCAATTTATCATTTGAAGGTGCTGCTTATTATTACTGGTTTGTGCGACAGGATGTTCTGTACTTTGAAGACCAACCCAACTCTCTTACTGTCAGCCCTAAATCAAGGAAGTCATTGAATATTAAATTCTATGATTATTGGAAAGATTTCTACACATCCTCCTATGACGTTAGCTCAACTTGAAATTATTACATAATTTTTGTCCCTAACAAAACAGTTGCGTCATATACTGCTCCCGCAAATCTTTTCTGTTGCCACTGGTATTTTCTGTCAAATGACGCAAAAATCTACACGTACGATTTTAAGGATAGCTTTACGTCAGGAAATGATACCTTTACCACTACGTTCAAAGTAAGAGATGGACGTTACTGTATAACGTTCGATCAGTCCAAGACCAGTCAATAACCTCCAGTAGAACTGGGAGGAGCTTACCTAGATTAACTAATATAAATAATAAAGCTTCTTTTCGCAACGAATTGAGTAAAGTACATGATAAGGAACGCAAGAGTACTGCGGGCAGGAAAGCTTATGATACTGTTCTTATGTTCAAGATTCTTATTCTGCAGTCTCTTTACAATCTGAGCGACGAAGCTATGGAATATTAGGTAAGAGACAGACTTTCCTTCATGCGTTTTCTTAATCTGGCTATTGAAGATTCTGTTCCGGATGCCAGAACAATTTGAAGTCATAAAAAGCGTAGCCATAAAGATGATGATGCTAATTGGGTTCAAAAAAAATGGAAAGAATTACTTTGGCTACAAAAAATATGTGGAAGTAGACGTTAATCACAAATTTATTCGCAAGTACAAAGTTACTCCATCGTCCGTTCATGACAGCAATGTATTTGGAGAAATACTTGACAAGAATAACACCAGCAAAGATGTCTTTGCAGATTCGGCATATAGATCTAAAGAAAGTCTGAAAGACCTTGAAATCTTTGGGATTTCGTGAACATCTTCAGCGCAAGGGACGTAAGAACAATAAGTTGAGCAATTGGGAGAAGCAGTGAAATCACACGAGATCTAAAGTTCGATCGCGAGTCGAGCATATGTTCGGCATCCAGTCTCAAAAAACCAAGATGCTGATCGTGAGAACAATTGGAATAGTAAGAGCCGATATCAAAATCGGATTGAGAAACCTTATGCATAGGTTGAGCATATTGGCAGTTTAATCAAAGAATATTAGCAATAAGTGACTTAACATTGGAGTAAAATTCAAATTTTGATGTTTAGAATGTCAAGTTTTTCAAGCTTTTGATAGTAAAATTATTTTTGAACATAAATTCTCAAAAAGATATTTTTAGAAGTAGCCTTGATGGTAACTCTGGTGGCAGGAGGAGTATGTCGGCGGGAAACTGAATGTTACGGCAATTAAAAGACTGATATTCTTAAGTGACATGAGTTTCTCAGAATATTTTTATATTTGTATTCGATAAAGTCTTATTTTCTGCTAAACTTGTAATTCAAAATGGTATTATTACTTTCGTTTGGATATTGAGCAATTTATATGTTTAGTTTATCTAAAAAGAAAAAAGAGTTAAATATTTCCGAAATATTGAGAGGAAAATTAGTTTGCCAGGAATGCGGGAAGTCGTTCTCACTAGAGAAAATTCCTCCCTTTACATTATCCAAGTGCCCCTACTGCCAGGATTATAATTTTATTCCAAAATTAGTGAGAGGCTACTGTATTTTTAAGCCGCTTGGTGGCGGCGGAACAGGTTGTGTTTATAAGGCTTATGATTTGGAAAAAAAGCAATATGTAGCAATAAAGATGCTGCAGGAGATTGAAATCAACAAAGATGAGGCAGTATTTTCAAGATTTTTAAGAGAGTACGCCATCGGTAGAAAAGTTTCAACACATCCTAATTTTTGTAAAACCTATGATTTTTTCGAGCTGGATAGTTATAACTACATGGTTCTCGAATTTATAGAGGGTAATCGGCTTGATAAAATAATAAGCCCTGAGGGGTTGCCTGAAGTAAAACTGGTTGTTTTGTGGGGGTTGCAAATATTATCTGCTTTACAACACATGTACACGTTTGACTATTTGTACAGAGATTTAAAACCTCAAAATATATTAATAACAGATAAGGAAAAGAATGTAAAAATCATAGATTTTGGTCTCTCTTGCAAAAAACAAGAAACCGGGATTAAAACAGGGATCATTGAAGGTTCGCCTGAGTTTAATATAACTCCAGAGCGCTCTAATTTTGACGTAGAAGACATGTATAGTGAAATCTATGGGTTGGGAATGCTTATGTACTTTTGCTTAACAGGGAATCCATTCTATAGAACATCTACAGTCAAGGAGCTGGTTAATTTACATAATAAACCTCTCAGAGTTTCAGATTTGTCTCAAAAAATGGCGCAGATACATCCGGAACTAGTCGTTGTTATTGATAGAATGATAAAGAATAATCCTTCTGAAAGATTTCAAACTTATAAAGGTGCGTACCAAGCTCTTGAGGCTGTAAAATTATAGGCCTTATTGACGAGCCATATAGAAAATGTCTATTTTTACTGTTGTAAATACATACTTTGGGGTCTTTGATTTTGAATAATACGATTTATCTCGTTGATGCTTACGCTCACATTTACAGGGGGTATCATGCGATCCCTCTTCTGTCCACAAAAACAGGAAAACCTTCAAATGCTTTGTTGGCTATCGGGAAGTTTCTTATGTATATGGAAAAAGATTTGAAGCCGGAGTACGGAGCCTTTGTTTTTGATAAGGGACCTCCTATGGATAGATTGAAGATCCTTCCCGAATATAAGGCTACCAGGCCCTCTATGCCGGATGAACTTAGGGTGCAGGTAGAGCCATTGAGAAAGATGGTAAAAGCATTTGGGTGGAATTTAATAGAAAAGGAAGGTTTTGAAGCAGATGATGTTATCGCTACTTTAGCTTGTAAATTTGTTGACTCGAAGGTTGATGTAATAAGTAATGACAAAGATATCTCTCAAATCATAAATGACAGAATAACAATGCTGACTACATCTCCTGGGCAGAAGGGATTTGAAATTAGAGATACAAAAGCTGTTGAGAAGAAATTTGATGTTCAGCCTTCTCAGATAGTTGATTATCTATCTTTGACGGGAGATGCGTCTGATAATATTCAAGGATTGCAGGGGGTAGGACCAAAGACTGCGGCAAAACTTTTAAAAGAATATGGTTGTCTGGATAATATTATTGCCTCAGTAGAACGAATTTCGAATGAGGCGCTAAGAGAAAAAATAAAAGAAACTTCAGAAACGCTTAGAAGAAATATAAGATTAATTACTCTTGATAAAAATATTCCACTTGAAGGAGTTCATACAAAAGAAAACCTTTTGATCGATTCTCCTGATTTAGATGAGCTCGTATCGATAGCAGAAGAATATGAACTTAAGAGCCTGGTTCAGGATTTTATGAAGCTTTCGCCAAAAGTAAAAATGCAGGGAGAATTCAGCTTTTAATTGTGCGCATCTATTTTATTGTGGTAACCTTCCCGCCCAGAGATAATAGCTTGTTTTCCAAGTTTTCATAGCCTCGCTCTATTACTTCGATATTGTGGATAGTACTTTTTCCTTTTGCGCAGAGTGCGGCTATTAGCAGGGCCATACCGGATCTGATGTCTGGGCTAGGTAAATCAGTGCCTCTTAGCAGAGTGGGGCCAGTTATGACTGCTCTGTGCGGGTCGCAAATAATTGCACTGGCGCCCATGCTTACGAGTTTATCCACGAAATAAATTCTTGATTCAAACATTTTTTCGAAGAACATTACAGTCCCTTTGGCTTGCGTTGCCATAGCAATAGTGCAGCTCATCATGTCGGATGGGTATTGCGGCCATGTGTTATCTGAGATAACAGGGATGGCGTTGCCAAAGTCAGATTCGATTGCCAGGGCTTGGCCTCCAGGCAGGAAGATTCTGCCTTCTTCAGGATACATTTCAAATTTAACTCCGAAGCGCTCAAAAATACGCCTTGTCATCCAAAAATTTCTAGTGACTACTCCGTCAATAGTCAATTCTCCGCCGGTAGCCGCTGCAAGTGATAAGAAGCTGGCGGCTTCTATGTGATCGCCTTGTACCGTGTGTTCGGCGCCGCCAAGCTTTTCTACGCCGTCTATCATTATTGTATTGGTGCCAAGTCCTGAAATTTTCGCCCCCATTTTAATAAGAAGCTCTCCCAGGTCGCATACATGTGGTTCGCATGCGGCATTTCTGATGTGTGTCTGACCTTCGGCAAGTACCGCCGTCATCATTATATGTTCTGTGGTTGTAACGCTTGCTTCATCCAGGAACAGGTCTTTTCCAACGAGTCTGTTTTTAGCGTGGAAACGGAATGGCTTTTCATCAGCTTCTATGGTCGTTCCCATAGTTTGAAGTCCGTAAAAGTGCCCATCAACGCGCCTTCTGCCTATTACATCGCCGCCTGGTGGCCATAATGAGGCTTTTCCAGCCCGGTTCACGAGTGGTCCAGCGAACAAAAGAGAGGTTCTTACTTTCGTAGAGTATTCTCTGGAAATTTCAGTATTTTTGATATCTGAAGTTTTCATTGTAAGAGTATTTCTTCCGAAAGATACTTCCATGCCAAGAGACTGGGCAATTTTAAGCATTATGTCTACATCAACGATATGCGGTACATTGTGCAGCGTTATTTTTTCATCTGTCAGTAGCGCCGCGGCTATCATTGGTAATACTGCATTTTTGTTTCCGCTGACGGTAACTTTACCTCCGATGGAGGTCCTGTTGCTTCCCTCTATAACGAAACTCTTCATTTTTATCAGTCCTCAATAATAAATTTGAGTTTTGAGTTCTAAGTTTTGAATAATTTATCATTCATAATTTAGAATTCAAAATTTTTTATATATTCAAGCGCCTCTTCTTTTGTGTTGATGATTTTATCATTTTGCAGTTCAGTTATTTTTTTTAAGATATGGCCAAATTCAGGTCCTGGTATTAGCCCTATTTTTAACAAATCCTTGCCGCTAATCAGAGAGGGGGGGAGTTTTGTTTGTCCTCGTTGTTCAATAATCTTATCAAGCAGGAAAACAAAATTTTGCAGCAACCCGTTGCTGGAAATACAATCTATTCTGTGCAGTTCCAGTTCCATTGGGAATGTATCTTTTGCAATGATATTTTTATATTTTGAAGGCCTCATTTCGTCAACGACAGCGAACCTCATATGGTTAGCGACAGCATAACAGATATTTTCAGTACTCAGGCGGGAGAATTTTAGTCGTTCTAGAATATCTCTTGCTATATCTTTTCCTTTGTCGGCATGACATATAAATCTTTCTTTTCCATGTTCGTCTACTGTTTTTGTTACAGGTTTTCCTACATCATGAAGAATTATTGCCCAGGCTAGTTCTTCTGAGGGGAGCGCCATTTTTTGGAGCATAAGCTTGGTATGTTCAAAAACATCTCCTTCTGGATGGTATTTTTCAGGCTGGCTGACACCCCTCATTGCAGCTATTTCAGGCATAATTATTTCCATTATTCCTGTGTCGTATAATAGTTGAAAAGCTCTATCTGGAAAATGTCCTGTAAAAGTTTTTGTCAATTCATCCCTTATTCTTTCTTTTGAAAGGAGTCGGATTCTATCGGAAAGTTTTTTTATTGCGTTTAGGATGTCGCTATCTATTTCGAACCCGAACCTTGAAGCGAACCTTATTGCCCTTAACATTCTTAATGAGTCTTCCGCAAATCTGTCTTCCGCTTTGCCTATGCATCTTATGACTCCATTTTTCAGATCTTTTACGCCCCCGGTAAAGTCTAGGCATTCCTCAGAAACAGGGTCATAGTAGAGAGCGTTTATTGTGAAGTCTCTACGCTTCGCATCTTCTTCTGGTGTTTGCGCGAATACAACAGAACCTGGGTGCCTTCCATCTGCATACCCGCTTTCCTTTCTGAATGTGGCTACTTCAAAGGAAAAACTTTCATCAATTACATTTATTATTCCGAATGCAGCTCCAATGTGGTAGGTTTTTGGAAACAGAGCTGATACATCTTCTGGCGTTGCGGATGTGGCGATGTCTATGTCTTTTAAACTGTAGCCTAGAATTGAGTCCCTGAAGCATCCGCCCACAAAATATGCTTTGAACCCACTTTTCTGAAGTTTTTCAATGACCATTTTTGCTTTTTTATAGATTGTGGAACTATGTGTTGAGAACATCATTTGCTTTTATAGTTTTGAATTTTGAATGGAGGCGCTATCGTGTTATTTTGATAGAGATACCTTCTTCATTCCAGAGTCCATCGTTATTAGAACCTTTTAATTTTAATATATATTCTCCGGGTGGAATATTAGTATATCTGCCGAAATGATTAGTTCCTATGTGATTCCATTCTTTTTCGAATCCTTCAAGCTTGTAGGCATACTTATTTCTAAACGAATTAATGTAGTTTAGCGCCACAAATTCGAACTCAAAAGAATTTCTATTCCAAGGGAGAGTTATTTTTTTTACTTTGTTTATAGATCGGTCTTTTATAATTTGAGAATCTCCCTTACAAGAAAAAGATGTTAAATAAATTGGAGGGGCTTGAGTATTTTTTAACAGGAGAGCCTTCGGGTTTATTTTGCTTACTCCATTCAGGCCGGAAAACCAAAGTTCTCCATTATTTCTCTTTATAGAACTTTTCCCAAAATCACGGAAAACATTTCCCTGTAAACCAACAGAGTCATCGTATACATCGACAATTTTCTCTGACAGGATGTTAAATACAATTATACCAATATCTCCAGTACCTATCCACAAATTGCAATTGTCGTCCTCTAATATATTGCGGGTAGCATCTGTGGGAAATCCATCTTTTTTTCTGTAATGTTTAAAGATTTCCCTTTTGGTGTCAAACTTATTAAGTCCACTATCATCTGTTGTAATCCAAAAATTGTCCTGCGAATCAAAGCAGCAGGCTACTACACTATTTCCACTTATCGAGTTATCATCGTACAGATCATGCACATATCTTTTGAATTTTTCAGAACCCGGATCAAATTTATTTAACCCCTCCAGTGTAGGCAGCCATATTATTCCATTCTTATCTTGAAATATGCAAAGAACAGTATTATTGCCTAGAGTGTTTGGATCATTCTGATTATTTTTATATTGCTTGAAAACTCCGGTTCTTTTGTCAAACTTAAAAAAACCATCAATTTCAGAGCCAATCCAAAAAACATTGCTGTCAGAATTATCTTCCAGCATTCCTATCATGTACCCGGTTAGCAGATTGTTTTTATACTGCCCAATAAGTTTTTTGTCTTTGTCAAATGCATATAGACATCCGTCATATGTCCCAATCCAGAAAATGCCGTCCTTATCCTCCAATAATATTCGTACGGCTTTATCAAACAAGTTTGTGCTATTTACGCACACATCAAAATCCACAAATTCTTTTGTCTTATTATCAAATCTGCTTATGCCTCTTTGAGTCCCAAACCATAAGTTTTGATTATTATCTTCCGTAATTACGAAAATATCATTGCTTTTTAAGCTGTTTGGCATAAAAGGAATACGGTGAAAAGAGCTAACTTTTTCTTGCGAAAAATTCAATTGATAAATTTTGGAAAGATTGTCCATTAGCCACAATGTTCCGGTCTTGTCTTGAAAACAGGTAACAATCGCAGTTTTCTCTGAAATGTTTTTACTCATAAGATTTGCTTCGTATAATGTGAACTTATTGTTGACAATATCATATCTTTCTATACCTACAGACACATTATAGTTGTGGCAAATCCATAAATTGTTGTCTTTGTCCGAGAGCAGGAAGAAAATGCAATCCACCTGTAAGCTATTGGGATCGTCTGGATTATGCTTATAGGATGCGAACTGATTGGTTTTGCTGCTATATTTAGACAAGCCGCCCTCGGTTCCTATCCAAATATTCCCTTCTTTGTCTTCTGCAAGAGCATAAACAGTATTGTTCAAGAGGCTGGTTGAATTATTTGGATCATTCTTATATGAGGTAAATACATTCAACTTCTTATCATACTTACATAATCCGTTTCTTGTACCTGCCCAAACTACATTTTTACTATCAACAAAAACAACTAAAATATCATTGTTGCAAAGCCCGCTTGTTTCACTTTTATAGCGCGTAAAATTTTTAGTTTTTTTGCTGTAGGCATTCAGTCCATCTTTAGTCCCTATCCAGATTAGCCGATCCTTGTCTTCTGCAATTAATTGAGGCGCCCAATTAAATTGTTTGCTGCTTATACTATCTAAATTACTGGGATCATATTTATGGGAGTTTAATTTATTGCTCTCTTTATCAAAAGAATATAAACCTTGCGAAACAGTATTAAACCAGATTATATTTTCACTATCAATAAATAAACACGACACAGCATTGGATAAAATTGGAAAGTCATTGTTATAATTATAGCGTTTTTTGCTATAACCGTCATATTTTATTAAGCCATCAGTTGTCGCTATCCATAAAAATCCTTCTTTATCTTGGGCTAAGCAAGCATTGTAGGATTCTGTATCTAAAACCGTAACATAATTCTCTTTAATCGTATGGCTTAACAAAATACTAGGTAATAACATTGCGAATAACAATCCAATTATATTTTAAAAAGGAACTCTTTACTTACGATTTCTTTTAATCATGGGATATCGCCAAATCTATCTTTTCATATCCGGCATGAATATTACTCTGTGTGGTCTTCCGGTACAGTTCTTTTATTGAAATCGGAATATGCGGAGCAAAACTTTTGGGAATGATCTTTATTTTCAGATCTCTTATTCGTTCCCTGATTTCACTATCTTCATACCGACTTGTTACCAGTATTGCCTGTCTTTTTAAATCTAGCCGTTCTATAAGGTCCAAGCCGGTTTCCTTGGAATTGATCAGTTCGTAGTCGACTAGAAAAAGATCATTTTCTGAACGTGAAGTCTTGCAATATTCAGTAAATGCCAGAGGTTCATAAAAATGGTCAAGCGTAACTGATTTATTTGCAGTATAGCTCTGAAAGTGCGTTTCCCAAACATTATGTATAGACTCATCATCATCCAAAATAACAATACACATGTTTTGAGAAAGAGTAATAGCACTTTGGAACCAATCAGGCTCTTTAACTATAGGAAGCTTGATAATAAATGTTGTTCCTTCTCCCAGATTTGATTGAATATCGTAGCTTCCACCCCAGCTTTTGATATTTTGAATGGCGCCAGAAATTCCCAGTCCAAATCCTCCTTTTTTGCCAACACTTATTCCGCCTTGTTTTATTCTTGGAAGAATATCTGCAGGAATTCCTTTGCCATTGTCAATAATCTTTATCGTGAGCGTATCTGCGCTCTTTTCAAGGGTGAGTTTAGTAACCCCTTTCGTATGGTGAATAGCTTCAGACGCATTATTAATCAAATTGGAAACTGTTCTTTTAAATTTTGCAGGGTCTAAATTAACAAAACAGCTATGAGTATTATCGCCAAGTCCCAGAACTAGTTCTATCGATTGCTCCATCATTTGAAATCGTTTCTCTGATATCAAATGCTCTAAAAGGCTTGAAACTAATTCTGTCTTCAGATGTTTTTCTTTTTCATCATCTTTGAGCTTATATTTTGTTAAGAGATTATTGGTAATATCGCTAATGCGGTTGGTCGCATTTCTAATAAGAACTCTCTCTTGTTCAGGTAATCCTGTTAAACATTTTGAAGCCATATTAAGCGCTGCCAGGGGGGAGCGTATATCATGTGCAACTTGGGCTGTTGTTTCGGCTATCGCATGATCTTTTACGTACTCAGCCCTTTTTTTCAACGCCCTTATTCTTAAGTGAACAGCTCCGCCAAGAATGGAGAAAATAACCAATCCCATTAATCCCTTAAACCACGATGTTATATAGAATGGGGGCGTTATCGTTATTCTGATAGAGATGCCTTCCTCATTCCAAATCCCGTCATTGTTGGAACCTTTCAGACGAAGTGTGTACTCGCCGGGATTTAGATTTGAATATTGACCAAAATTGTTTGTTCCAATATAATTCCAATTTTTGTCAAATCCCTCAAGATTATAAGCGTATTGGTTTTTTTCAGGGTTCGTGTAGTCAAGAGCTGCAATAGTGAACCCAAATGAATTATCCGGCCAAGGAAGATTTATCTCTGCCAGTTTCCTTAGTCCATTTTCATTGTATGTTCCTTCTTTTGATTTAAAGGATGACAAGACAATCGGCGGAATGTGTTTATTTGGTTCAATCTTGTTTGCCTCTTCAGGATTGAATTTGCAAACCCCTTCCAGTGTTGAAAACCAGAAGTTCCCCTTAGAATCTTTTAGAGCGTTAGCTATTATATTAAACTGGTAACTTAAAAGCCCGTCTGCCTTGGTAAATAGTCTTACAACTTTTAGTGTGTTTGAATCAAATTTTGCAATGCCGGCGTTTGTACTTATCCATAAGAACCCCTCTTTATCTTCTAGTATATGTCTTGTCCTGTTGCTGATAAATCCACTTTTTACACCATAAGAAGTAAACCTTTCCGTTTCTCTGTCAAACTTATTCAGCCCTCCATCTTCGGTAGCAATCCAGAAATTACCCTTGCCGTCAATACATAAGTCTGTTACGGTATTTCCACTGATACTGCTTTTGTCTTCTGGATTGTGTTTATAATGTGCGCATTTTTCAGTTTTTTTATCGAATTTAATTAACCCATTTTCAGCTGTTCCAAGCCATAATAGATCCCCGTCTTGAAGCATGCTAAAAACAGGCTCATTGCCTACAGAATTAATATTTTCGGGAACATGCTTGTATTGAGTGAATATACCGGATTGTGTATCTAACTTGAATAGCTCGCCCTGATCAAAGAAGGCAAACCATAAAATACTGGAATCTTTATTGTCTTTTGTTAAGAGACACGGAGCATAATTGGAGTATGAATTTTTAAAGGTTTTTATGACTTTTTTAGCAACAGTATCAAATAGATTTATAGTTCCTGTGTTATCCTGGAATCCCAACCAGAGTTTGTTGTTTGACGCGTTTAATATGGAAGATACAGAAGTAGCAGGCAGGCTGGATGGATCATTGGCATCATGTTTATAATTTTCAAATTTTCCATCCCTCGTGTATAAGCTTAATCCGCCCCTAAATGTTCCCAACCATATATTACCATTTCTATCTTCACACAACGTTACTATGTTATTCGAACATATACTAGAAGAGTCTTTGGGAACATGTGAATAGTTCTGAAAGACATCCTGCTTCCAAACACACCTATTAATGCATCCAGAACTAGTGGCTAGCCACACTGCGCCGATATTATCTTCGATGCAATGTACTACGTCGTTCGAACTTATACTATTGGAGTCTTTGGGATCGTAATCATAATGTCTGAAAGTGTTTGTTGCTATATTGTATAGATCAATTCCAGTGCCTCCTCCATTACATATCCACAAATTGTTAAACTGATCTACCATAATGTGGAAAATGTCATTATAAGATAAGCTGTTCGGATTATTGGGATCATGTCTGTAATTTGTAAAAGAGTTTTTTCTTCTATCAAATTTGTCTATCCCGCTATTTTTTGTACCGATCCAAAGATTGCCTTCTTTATCTTCTACTATTGCATTAATATGATTATCACTAAGGCTGTTTGGATTATTTTGTTCATGCTCATAACAAGAAAATTTGCCAGTTTTTTTGTTATAACTATTCAGCCCATCAATGGTTCCAATCCAGATTAAACCATCTTTGCCCACAAAAACTGTCCAAACAACGTCATTACTCAAACTATTGGGATTATTGGGATCATGCTTATATTGAGTAAACTTGCCGCTATTTTTGTCAAAAGAGTTTAATCCATCTACAGTTCCAAACCAGATAAGTCCGTCCTCATCCCCAATAACGTTATTATTGAGATAATTGGAATTATTACCTGTTGGAGAATTTGTGCCAAGTCGTTCTGGAGTATGTTTTGTACAAATACCGGTATTTTTGTTGTAAGAAAATAGACCATGATTTTGCACAAAAAACCATATTAACCCTTCTTTATCAACAAAAATAGACCATACCATAAGAAATGAAGTGTCATTCTCCATTATTTTTATTTTTTTTAATTTACTTCCATCATAACAAAACAGTCCTTCCCCCTCTGTTCCAATCCAAAATAATCCGTCTTTGTCCTGACAAATGCAGGGCGCCACCTTATCAGTACTCAACACCCGTCGAACTTTTAAGTCCTCGGAAAACATTGAAGGTATAAAGCTTAGATTTAAAAGTAGAAACAAAACCTTAAATTTGTTTTTCATAAAGAAAAGTCCTCTTTAACATTTGTGAATCTGGGGGTTTAGATTAATATCCCGAAGGTTTGCAAAAAGTATACGAAATATGTATTAAATTTCAAGTAGTTTTATTGGGTATTTAACTCATATTCAGCTCATTGGTGAAGAGTACATTTTATTCATCAGTCCGGGTGTTTTTTTATCTTTTTTGAATAGTTCTTTGGCGGATTGAATCAATGGAGTGATTCTATTTTGGTTTATAAGATAGATCCATTCCTTGTCGGGCTTACTGCTATTGTTTGTGGGGTTTGAATTATCGATATGCTCTATTCTTACATACCTTGTATCTTTAGTTTGGTGCCCAATATAAATCTGCCAGGTTTGATTGTCGAAAGATTCTACTTTTACGATGCGTGGATTATTTAGTCCGGTATAGGTGTTTGTAAGGGATGGTGCGGCGACCGTTTCGAATTTTAGGTTTTCCAAGGATGAAACTATTTTGTCAATATTTTCAGTGTTATAATCGTCATTGGCTTTTTTCCCTGGCTGGACGAATTTAGAGTCTATGTCCGGCCTTGTTATGTTCCATATTTCCTTACCGTTTTCAAGGAGTCTGACAGTTTTTATATTTTTTATATTTACGAACTTGTTATTTAGCCACGTTCTGGATCTATAATTAACTTCGTCAAGGGGCTCTTCTACCAAAAAGACACGCTTTACATCGGTTTTGTATATATATCTGCCACGGCTGATTTGATTATTCCCGATTGTATCGGTTCTTTTTACTCCAGCTATAATGGAAAAAACAACGTTGCCTTTGTCATCTGAGATAATTATTTCAGAACCTGAGTTTTTATCTTTGTTTTTTGACGGTAAAAGCTTCAGCCCTGATAATTCTGACTCGTCGAGGTATACATTCTGGATTATTTTCATTGAGGACAATTCCTGCAGAAATGTATTTATTTTTTGAGGGTCAACCGGGTAATCAAAACAATTTGCTACTACCCATTCATTTTCTGTATTTTTTTTGAGTGTAGTGATTCTCCCGCTTGGTTTGAGAATTTTTATTGTTTTGATTTCATAATCAGCAAAGTTAAAAAATACAGTTTTTCCTACATTGTTATTTTTCAGCTTTAGAAATGCGCTTTGTGCGTAAAGCAAAATAAAAGAGAGAAGAGAAAGAGCAATGGCTGCTGCCACGGTTACATAGATCTGTTTTTTATTCATTTTCGATTTCCCCTCATTCTTTTTCTATAAGTTTGTCAATATTGCATCTGTGTTTACGTCTTCTTATTAATGCGACTGCGATTCCGCCCAGTGACAGGCAGATTGGGATAAGACCTATATTGATAAATATGAGCCATGTTTTGATGTGCTCTAGCCTTAGTCTGAGCTCTTTTCTTATGCTTTTAAGTTCATTTTTTAAATGTTTTGCGTCCTTTTTAAATTTTTCAAGGGCCTTAAGCTGTTTTGGCGAAAGAGCGGCTAGTTCAGTTTTGTTTTTTTCTCCTTGCATATTATTAATGATTTGTTCTGTTTCCGTCAGTTTTTTCTGCAATATTGAGAGCTTATCCTGATACACTTTCGCTGTTGTATTGTAAATGTCTTCAAGTCTGGTGAATTTTCTATCAATGGTTGATCTTGTCCGGATTTGCATAATGTCTACGTCGCCTGATAATTGATCTGCAGCATTCAGAATGAAGTCTATGTTGTTGTTTATTGTTGAGACAGTCTGTTTGTCATTGATTTTTTGGGAGGCTACGCAGAACGGATTGAATAGCATGTCGGCGTCGCCTGAGAGTAGTACAACACCTTGTTTTACCGATTTTTTAAGAAAGTTTTTTCTGTTAGCACTATTTACTTCGTCAGGAAATGCCGTGTCAAAGAAGCCCGTTATTTTTACTATAAGTTTAATGGATGTATTCAATGGTTTGAAGTTTACCATTAGCTCTTCAGGGATCATATAGTATGAAAAGCCTTCGCAGTAATTTGCGTATGGCGAGGTGCTGAGTAAAGTTGAGTAAGCCAGGGTTTTATCACTGCTGTTTTTAATAGTAAAACCTCCGGGGAAAACAAGATTCAGCCTGTTCAGTCCTGACATTATTATGTCATTTTTATCCATGTTTTTCTGGGTAAGCTCGAGAATGGCAGGGTGTTCTTTTGCTGACGGATTATCTAACGGACGAAAGGCATTGTCAGGAGAGATTACTACCTCTGTCGGTTCAGAGAATTTTATTCCCCATGCGGAGAACAGTACAGGCAGGTTAGAAGCGTCTGGTGGAATAGGGGAGGAGCCCATTGAATTTTGTCCGGCATTATAACTATTTGCCACGCAATACGGATCCGTAAATATTATTACTTTTCCTCCTCTCAACAGGTATTGGTCTATAGCTAATAGAGTTTCTTTGTTCATGTCTACAGGATGTATAATTATGAGCACAGCGATATCGTCTTCTATTGATGTCGTGCTATAAGGCAGTCCCTTTACATCGAAAGCCTTTTGCAGCTCCTGCACGAATATCCATGGCGGTACTTTATTGAATTTTGATGGTATTATTCCGAAAGTGCCTCCCATTATAGGCATGGGGCTCAAAATTCCTATTTTTGGTTTTTCCGGATGTGTTACCTCATATATAGATCTTGTAATGTCATATTCGATAGTTTTTTTACCATCGGGGGAAAGAAAAGCGATTGTCGAATTTCTGTTTAAACAGTTTACAGTCAATCCGAAATAACATTTCTCTCCATTTGGGAGAAAATTTGGCTGTATATTATCCATGATTGCGGATGCTTCGGCGTCTGATTCCGGTTCAGGATCATACTCTTCCAGCACTATTTTACCTTTTGCCATGTTTTTGTAACTTTTGAGAATATCCCTGATCTCTTCCGCGTATGTTCTGAGTTGTACCGGCAGCCTGTTTTCGCTATAAGTTCTGTAGAATCTAATTGTCACTGGATGTTTGAGATTCTTTAATACATTGTGTGTGCCCCCGGAAAATGTGTAAAGCTTATCTCCCGTTAGGTCTATGTTGAAATCTAAAAAATTGTTTATTAGAAAATTGGTGTTTACAAGAATAATGAAGCATCCGATTATTCCCAGCGCTGTCAAAGTGTAACTGTAATTTTTTTTCATAACATACCCTTCGGACACTCAAGCCTCCCGCAATACAGATTTTAACGTCTCAAAATACTGAAGCCAGGCATAAAAATAGTCGAGACTGCTGACTTTACCAGCTAATCGTGTAGTTTGAGCCTCTTTTAAAATTTGGGGGTTATCATTTATATGATAGTCTTTAAAAACAGGAAGTTTTATGGCATGTAAATATGGCTTTTTCCAGAGCTGAAAGAAGAATCGACAGAAAATGTCCCAGGCATGGTATACCCCCAACCTTTCAAACGCTAAAATTGAGGCTGTTTTATGATATTTACTTTTCATTTCGGCGAAGAGTCAAAATTAGTGAGTATATAAATAAGTTTGTGTAAATGTTTTTTTGCAATTTGCTCTTATTTTATATTATCATATTCCCGAATAGTAAATTACAAAAAAAGCCAGCTCTTTCGAGGCCGGCTATGTAGTTCATTGAATCCTTACGGTCATGATTTTAAAGATTTGTTCTCCCCAAAGGGCTGATTTAGGTAAAACTCAATGTTAGTCTGTATAAATTATCTCAACATTAGCGTCGGACTCTCTACCCCACGAGCAGGTGTAAAAATTTTCTTTTACAGCTGTTCCTGGTTCTACACCTGTTCCGCTTATCTGTATTCTGCCGGTTAGCCCCGCAGCAACCCTTTCTCCTGTTTTTATATTAAAGTAAATTTGAGCAACACGTTTATATGCTTCATCTTGAGGCTGATTCAAATGATATATGACTATATACAATTCAAACCCAACCGGTGTAAGAGCATTGTTATTTATAGCGAATCTTGAATTGGCCTTAATATTTTCCCGCCTCGGCACCTCATTGGGGGGGGGCACTACGACGCCTTTAGTATCTGCGGTCGGATAATAGAAATAATCTACATGTAAGTCTCTACTGTGTGCAGAGTTATTGACGATGCTTATGCCAAGTGTGGAGGTACAAACAAAAGCGCTCGCCAGCAATGTCATGATTAGAATTACTTTTGAAATTGAACTTGATTCAGTCTTCATATTTTTCCCTTATTGGTTTTTCTGATTCCGTCATGGACTTTTTAGTTATTACGATTAATTTTAATTAAGCAACAATTGTTACAACACTACAATATTTTTGCTCTCTACCTCCTTTTCGGGTACAAAACCGAGCCTTTTTTCGTCATTTTAAAATATTTCGACGTAACTGTAAAATATAAATACTATAATCTTATAGTATGAAACATGTTACCATCTTGTCAATAACGATGTTCAGAATATTCAGAAAGAAAAATCGGCAGAATTAACAGAGAATCAAAAAGATCATGCCTTAACTCCTCAATAGCTCTAACACGCCCAGACTGAACCATGGGACATAAGTAACAAGAAGTACTACAAGAAGGAAAACGAACAGAAATGGCAAGACATATAAAGCGACTCTCATTAATGACTTATTAAAACGAAACGCAGCAAGGAAAAGGTTCATCCCGACAGGCGGGTGCAGATACCCAAGTTCCAAATTAACTAGAAATATTATTCCCAAATGAACAGGGTCGACTCCAAACACTGCAGCTATAGGTAAAATCAATGGTACTACTATGATGAGAGCTGAAAATATATCCATGAGAAAACCTACCACCAGCAGGCCCAAGTTGAGAACAAGTAGAAATTCCCATCGCGCCCATGATTGCCGCATAGCCCATTCTGCAGCTTGTGAGGGTATCTGTGCATCTACAAGATAACTTGTAAGCCCCATCGCAACTCCAATTACAATCAAGACCCCGCCAACAAGGATAGAGCATTTAACTAGTAGTAAAAATAGGTTCTGAATGCTTAAATCACGATAAACACAGGTTTCGATAATAAGTGTGTACACAACTGTTAAAGCCGCCGCTTCAACTATTGTACAGAACCCTCCGAATATTGCAGTAAGCGCAACTACTGGGATAAGCAATTCCCATTTTGTCAGCCAAATTGCTTTCAATGCTTCTTTGGCCTGAAATTTGGTTACTACGCGAGCAGTATTGTTTCTTCTGGCTTGCCATACACACATAATGCAGATTGGAAGTATCAGGAGAAATCCCGGCAGCAACCCCGCTTTGAACATGTCAATTATTGATACCTTGGCAATAACAGCATACAGAATTACGACCAAGCTTGGGGGGAACAATAATCCTATGCTTCCGGTAGCCGTCAAGAGACCAACTGAAAACCGTTCACTTGAACCGCTGCTTAGCAGTACAGGGAGTAGTAGCCCGCCAAGAGCTAAAATTGTAATGCCTGAGGCTCCTGTAAATGTCGTAAAAAACGCGCAAAGCAGAGTAACTGCTACAGCTGTACCACCCGGCAGCCAGCCGAAAAGCGACTGAAACACCTTAACAAATCTTTCACTCGATTTGCTTTCAGACAGGATAAAGCCTGCGAGAGTAAACAACGGGATTGTGGGAAAGACGGGGGAAACGACTATTCGGTACATCTCCGTCGGAATTGCCGATGTCGTTACTCCGTCAGACCAGAATAGCAATAATGCTGCGCCGCCAAGAAACACAAATATTGGAACGCCTAAAATTGCAGACACAATTAGACTGCCAATCCCAATCAAGACAAATCCCGACGGCGCTACAGGATATATAATTGACAGAATAATTACAAGCGGAAGACTTAATGCTATAACCGATTTTGACCAAATACTCTTTTTGGGAAAACAGATAATAAAACAGAGTGACATAAGGCCAAAACCGAAAGGCATAATACTTTCAGCAACCCATTGCGGAACCATTCCTCCAATCTTGATAACTTCCTTAGCCTCGAAAAGCCCAAATGGTTCAAGCCAATTGACTATAAAGGAAGGAAGGAATTGACCGAGTTTTCCAGGAAGAGCCGGAGCCTGTGCCACTACTAGTTGAATGCTCGCTCCGCACAAAGACCAGCAAACCATTGCGGCAAGAAAGTATGACCAGTAATCGGCAAAAATTTTCAATGGTTTTGGAAGCCACTCAAGTACTCCGACAATTTTTAGATGCTTATTGTCGCGTGCAGCAAGAACAGCGCCAAAAAGTCCAACCCACAATGTCAAGTGTTGCAAATATTCAGTAGCCCCCGAAATGCCAATACCAAAAAAGTGCCTGCCTATGAATTCTACACATGGGATAAATGCCATCAACAACAGCAGTATGGAAGCAATTCCATTTCCAATCCAATTGGTAAACCTGAATATTTTCAATCTGAAAAATCCTATTTTGAATTTTAAATCCTAAGTTTTATTCTCTATTGAGATTCTTACAATATTGCGTAGGGACGGCTCGCCGTAGTCGTCCGTTCATAGCGGCGCCTTCAGTGAGGCCGCCCTACCTTTATAACTTACTAAAGGTTCGGATTTTAAACTATCTATTTTCCTTAATTGCTCACGATATTCTTTTAGCGCCGCATTTATCTTATCAAAAGTTTCCTGAGAAAAACGGTGCCCTACAAGAACTGGCGCTCCTACATCATTAATCAACTTCTCCCACTTTGCCAGATCCTTAGGTGTTATCAGGCTAACTTTCAGGTCATGTTTTTTCATTACTTCAATCGCTTCATTATCAAGATTGACTGCTTCCTTCCAGATTCTTTCTCCTATCCTTTTCGCACGTTTCTCAAATTCCGGACGTAATTTTTTAGGGATTTTTTTCCATGCCTTATTTGTCAGAACTACCACTCCGGGTAGTGGTTGCCAGCGCAAACTGCACATGTTCGGAGCAAGCGAATACCATTGAAAAGCCAGTGCGGCCTGTGGAGGAGCCGCAAAAGCCGTAACCAGACCTGTTTGCAGGCTGGGAAGCAGGTCCGTCACGCTCAGAGGTACAGGATTAAAACCAGATTTCTTAAGAAGGTCGAAATAATTCGATTCTGAACCCCAGAAAAATAATTTTTGTTCTTTCAAGTCATCGGGATTATCAACAGGTTTTTTCGAGAAGAAATGGACCCAGCCGGCATTGGTCCAGCAGAGAATTTTGAAGCCTTTTTCATAAATTTGTTTTTCGTAAAAAGGCCCGACTTTTTTTATTATATACCTCAGTTCTTCATCAGTTTTAATATTATTCGGAAATGTAAGAGCCGTAATGTCAGGGTAAATATATGCTATTCCTGATGTTGCCAGTGCTGCTGCTTGAATCTGGTCAGTACGCATTTTTCTGATAAGATCAGGATCATCTCCGGCAATGCCTCCTGCATAAATCTGAATAACCACTTTCCCATCGCTAAGATATTTCCACTCTTGGGCAAGTTCCTGGAGTGCCTTGTGCCATTGAGAACCAACTGGAGCCACAGTTCCCAGTTTTATAACCTGCCCGTGGGAAGACGTAAAAAGGAAGGATATGGATAAGGAAATAAGAAAGCTAATAATAAAACGGTTAACGCCCATTTTCATCCTCCTTATAGTCTACAAAAAGCAACGGAATTCGACCTTTTAGCCATTGCGCCCGCTCCTGTGCTATTGTGTTAACAAGACGCCACTCTTTTACCTCGGTGGCATTTATGGCAAGCGCCTGGGCTAAAAGCTTCTTAAACAAAGGCAAATCCTGCCTTTTTACAGCAACGGATTCTGCAAACAAAACATAAGGATATGCTTTTTTCCCACATGTATATTTAACAGCCTTGTTAAAGTGTATCTCAGCTTTTTTCATGCTCTCACTGGAACTATTGGGTTGTCCCGCTTCATAGACAATAAAGAATTCATGGACTGATCCATCACGGTAATTTTCGTCCAGTTCAAGAACTTTTCGCATTATAGCTACAGCAACGGGAAGTTCGGCCATATTTTCCATATCGCTCTTATTAGCAACAATTGCTCCGGCCCAGCCGGCAGCTGCCCAATAAAGCAAAGGTGCATCGTTTTGATCAGTCTGCGCCAATGTTGTCTTAGTATCTGTTCTTACCTTCTTGCTGAAATCAGGATAACGGTGATCCAGCGCCGATAAGGCATAATCTCTTCCTCTCAAACTGAGATTGTACGTTCTATGCCATAAATGCTTTGACGTTTTAT
>JAJXWI010000026.1 GCA_021781705.1 bacterium
GATTGCCAGTTAGCAGTGTGTGGAAAATTAGATAAAATTACAGGAAGTTTTAATGCAGAATCATAGAACAAGTAGCAAAATAATATTGCATTAACATGGTCGATATTTTGGAAGAAACAATGAAACGTACGCATTTGATTTGTGTTTATAAAAGAAAAATCAAAATATAGGAGTGAAAATGTATGACTATAGAAGAAATCAAAAAGGAAATTGAAAATAATAATTTTGAATGGTTCAGAAAACGCATGCCAGATTTTCCTGTAGGAGAGGTATCTAAAGATGAAAGACCTGATTTTTTAGTAAAAACTAATAATGGTATAATAGGAATTGATATTACTGAGCTTATCATTCAAGAGAACCAGAGAAAGCTAGAAGCAATGTCAGAAAAAATCATTAACTTGGCACAAAAATATTATAAATTAAAAAAATGGCCAGATATCGAAGTTAAATTTAATTTTAATAAATCTATTACTAATCTACCCAAAAAAGACTATGATAAAATAGCAAGGAGGATAGCAGAATTGGTACATTCAGAAGTTTCTAAAAATTTAACTACCCCATGGAACTGGTGTTCACTTATCCCATACGAATTACCAGAGACCCCTGAAAAGATATCAGAATTAATTAACTGCATCAGCATGATATGTAGCGGTGAAAATCATTGGAGTATTACACATGTTGGTTTTGCGAAACTAGACCCTATAAAGAACATACAAAAGTGTATAGATAAGAAACATACAAAGTTAAAAGAGTATTTGACGAAATGTAGCACTTGTTGGCTGTTGATTGTAGCTGATTCAAAACCTTCAAGCTTTATTGTCCCTAATGAAGAAAGTCTTAATAATGTATACACCTCTAATTTTGAGAGGACATATTTATCAAACTATCCCAATCAGCCATCTCTCCTTAATACTCAGAAAAATGTAAAGTTTACGGATAATGAACATGAAAACTTAAATAATTCAAAAAAATGATTTCTACAAAAAATATTTGTGTGAGGGATAAATTAGATGAAAAATAATATTTTGTATCAATCTATGAAAAATAAGTGCATATATTCTTTGGAAGATTTGAGGGAATATTTCGATAGAATTGGTAATGAATTAAAACAAATGCCCCAGAATAATATCCGCATTCCCAAAATCGATATAGAAGATGAAAAACTATCAAATCTTTATTCAACTCTGGAATCTTATAGAATTGAAGACGTTTTTCTAAAAACATTTAGGCATTCAATGATAGTGACACTATTTACACATTTTGAAAATGCTCTCGATAAATTATGTAATTATTGTCATATCGTTGGTAACTTGGGAATTCCAATCGAAAACGAACAACGAAATAAAATTGAAATATGCAAAAAGTACATCTCAAGGCATTATGAATCTATTGCTCCTGTTTTTAGACGAAATTCATGGTTAATTATACAAGATTTTAAACGTATTAGAGACTGTATAGTTCACACTGATGGGAACGTATTGAAGTTAAACGATAAAAAGAAAAAAATACTCATCAAAATTATCGAGAAAAATGGATTGGTACTTAATAAAGACCAACAGCTAATAATTGAGGATAACTATATAACAAGTTCACTTGAGAACATCAGAACTTTCCTAGAAGAAATATTTGATTCCATAAATCAAAAAATTGAAAGTAGGCCTTAATATTTAGCCTAAATTAATAACGATTGCTCAGATCAACTATCAAGATGTAAGGGGGGGGGGTAGAGCGTCAGATCATATCTCAAACTGGACATAATAGTTGCAAAATATTGTATGCTTAATTGTAAGTCAAAACAAGAAATGCAACCTCTAAAATCAAGGAGATTCAAAATGGAATCAAAAGAAATTAACCATTTGCTAAGGTTAATTTACGGCTCAAAAGGACTATCTGAAACTATTAAAAATAACAAAATATTTGCGACTAAAAAAGTATACGAATATTTATTGGGCAATTACGGAAATGATATAGCTTTAAAAATAAATAGCTCATTTAAAAAATACAATAAGAGCCGATATCCAATGAAATTCAGGTTGGTTTTCCTTGGAAATTTTGAAATCAAAAAAATAGATAATGGCTTTCTAGTAGAGGAATTTTGATAGTTAAAATGTCCCATTAATAAGTAGATACCAGCAGCAAAAGACAACCGCTCCTTTATCAGAAGATAAACAAAAAAATGAATTCATTAATGAAGAATTGGAAAGCTTTAAAGAAAATCAAAAAAAGACTTCTGCAAAAATATTTTTGTGATGATATACCGTTAACAAAATTGTTTTCAAAATATTTGCTAAACTTGGGTTAGAATCAATGATTAGCACATTTTTAGCGTTCTTTTCATATGCTTGTTTTGTGGATTAAAATCTTTCAGTAACAACAATGTGCCCGTTAATAATCATTACCTTATTGTGAGCTATGGCCGGTTTGTAATCTATGCAGAGATGTATTTTTTGATTTTTCAGGAATGTAATTTTGACATCTACTTTATCTTTTATGTGAATTTAGAAGGGCTTTTGCTATCGGAGGCAGAGTTTCTAAATGCTCTCAAGAAAAAGAAAAAAAGAAAAAAAGAAAATTAGGGCTTCCTAATTGCATGGAGGTTGCTATAGTTACTCGCTTATGAATAGTAATACGATTGAAAAACTTTCTATGACGCAGCTGCAATATATCGAGACGATACATTCGTTGTGCCTGCGGCATGAACACGCACACACTAAAGACATAGCAGATATGCTTAACGTCAAAATGTCTTCTGTTGTTGATGCGTTGAAAGGATTAGTAAAGCTGGAGTTAATAGACTACAGAGTAAGGCAGCCGGTAACTCTAACGACATGCGGCATAGAGGTCGCAAATGTGTTGAGCGAAAGGCACGAAGTTTTTGCGGATTTTTTTAGAAATATTTTGGGATTGGATGCACAATATTCGGAGAATATAGCCAGTAATATTAAGCACGTGATTGATGATAAGGTTAGAAGCCGTCTTTCAGATTTTAATTCTTTTTTAAAGGAAGATTCTGGTGGTTTTTACGCAAAAATCATCAATAAATTTACAGACAATAAAAAGCAGGAATAGTAAAGTTTACAGTATGATTATACCGATGAGAAAAATGAAGGTGAAGCAGAAAGGCACCATTAATAGTGTTAATGCCAAAGGTGAGCTAGGTAAGAGGATAAGGGATATGGGAATTGTTCCAGGAACGGAATTTGTTGTCATTGGCAAGGCTCCTTTGTATGATCCGGTTGCGCTTAAAATGAAAGGGTTCGTATTAACACTTCGGAACAGTGAAGCGGACTTTATTACTTGTGAAGTGGAAGATCATCATGCATAAAAAAAATGCCATAAGAGTAGCTTTAGCCGGTCAACCCAATTGCGGGAAGAGTACAATGTTTAATGTGCTGACCGGATCTACTGCCAGGGTTGGCAATTATCCTGGGATTACGGTTGACAGGATGGAAGGACATTGCAAGACTGAAAACCATAAGATAAAGTTCATAGATTTACCAGGGACTTATTCACTTACCTCTTATTCCCCTGAAGAAGTAGTAGCCAGAGATGTGATACTTCACGAGCGCCCAGATGTTGTGGTTTGTATGCTTGACTCTTCCGCGCTTGAGCGCAGCTTGTATCTTGTTATTCAGATAATAGAAATTGGTGTTCCTATTGTCATTGGTCTGAATATGATGGATGAGGTCAAAAGGGATGGCATACAAATTAACAGTGCAAGGTTGGCGGAAAAACTGAATGTACCTGTAATTGAATGTGTAGCGAGAAGGGGAATTGGCAGAGAAGAAATGCTTAAAGCCATTGTGAGTCTCTACGAAAATGAAGGCAAATGGAAGCCTCACTTCAATATATCCTATGGAATGGATATAGATTTGGCTCTTGACGGCATGGAAAAGCTAATTGTTGAAAACAAGTTTATGACAGCCAAATACCCTGCTAGATGGCTTGCCATCAAGTATATGGAAGGAGATTCTCATATAATTGATGAGGGGCGAAAATTCAGTGATTTGTCTCAAAAATTGGAATCAGCAGTAAAGTCTGTTGAAGTACACATCGAAAAGTCTTTAAAAACATATCCTGAAGCGATAATAGCAGATTACAGGTACGGATTTATAGCTTCATTATTAAAAGGGGGAATTATCCTTCGAACTGATGAATTCAGGCGTAATTTTTCCGAGACGCTAGATAAAGTATTAACGCACCGCCTTTTTGGTCCTTTGGCTATGATAGGCGTGCTTTACCTTCTTTTCTGGGTTACATTCACAGCGGGAAGCTATCCCCAGGAATGGCTGCAAAGTTGTTTTGGATATATTGGAGGCTTAGGCAATAAATACATAACCAATGATCTTCTTCGTTCATTGATTGTATCTGGAATCATAGACGGCGTTGGTGCAGTTTTAAGCTTTGCTCCATTAATTCTGATAATGTTTGCCATGCTTTGTTTTTTGGAAGACCTTGGGTACATGGCAAGAGTTGCGTACATGCTTGATAAGATATTTAAAACTTTTGGGCTCCATGGTGCTTCTGTAATGCCTTTTATTATTGCCGGAGGAATTCCAGGCGGGTGCGCTGTGCCGGGAGTTATGGCTGCGCGAACATTAAAAAGTCCAAAAGAAAGAATAGCTACTATTTTGACTGCTCCATTTATGGTATGCGGGGCTAAAACTACAGTTTATTTGATGCTTGCAGGGACGTTCTTTCCGCGCAATGAAACAATAGTAATGCTTTTTTTGACCATAGGCTCGTGGATATTTGCTTTGCTAGTTTCTTGCATGTTGAGAAAAACTATTCTGAGAGGCAAGGCAACGCCTTTTATTATGGAACTTCCTCCATACAGACTGCCTACCGTATATGGAATAGCAACCCACACATTGGATAGAGTCTGGCAGTTCGTAAAAAAGGCGGGAACTGTTATTTTTGCCGTCTCAATTGCAATGTGGTGTTTGATGACTTTTCCGAGGCTCCCCGAAAATCAAAATGCTGTTCAATCGCAGTCGTTACCCTTATCCTTATCTCTTGAGCCTGGCGAGCAGCAGAGTTTAGCTGCCGTCGAAAAGAAAGTAGGCGGCCGTTTAGGTGTTGCAGCTTTGGATACCGCTACAGACCGGCGTATAGAATATCGTTCTGGCGAGAGGTTTGCCATGTGTAGTACTTTTAAATTACTCCTAGTTGCTGCCATCCTGGAGCGCGTGGATAGTGGACATGAGTCTTTGGACAGAATCATTCCATACAAACAATCTGATCTCCTGGATTGGGCTCCAGTAACGCGAAATCATATGAATAATAACCTTAATCAAGGGGCTATGAGTATTTTGGAACTCTGCGATGCCACGATAAAGCAAAGTGACAATACTGCTGCCAATTTACTTTTGAAAACCATCGGCGGCCCCGAAGCTTATACGGTCTTTGTTCGCTCTTTACAAGATAGTGTTACACGATTGGATCGCAACGAACCGGCGTTAAATAATGTCTTTCCCGGAGATAAGCGCGATACTACCAGTCCGTCGGCTATGCTGAACTCTATGCGCAACGTATTGATAGGACCTGTACTTTCAGAACAATCTCGCCGACAACTAACGAAATGGATGAAAGAATGTAAAACAGGCACGGCACGGCTGCGTGCAGGCTTGCCTTCAACATGGGAGGGAGCCGACAAGACCGGTACGGGCGAACACAGCGTCAGCGATATTGCTATCGCCTGGCCTCCTGGATGTCCGCCTATCCTCATTGCTGCTTATCTGTCTGAATGCCATTCTCCGCTACAGGAACGGGAAGCCGCACTAGCAGAAGCGGCCCGCATTGTAATTGCTTCTCTGTTTAAAAATACAATGACAGAAAAAACGATTCATTTGCAGCAGTCCAATAATAAGTTGGAAGCATTGAAATATTCTTTTGCCGGACGGCTGGGAATAGCATTTGAGCACATAACACAATATGCGGGCTTTCAATGGCAGACAAACATAGCGCTAATTGGAGGCGTTGCTGCTAAAGAAATAATACTTTCGACGTTATCAACAGCATATTCACTTGGCTCACAGAGAGTTAAAGGCAATGAACAAAATAGTTCTAACCTTTTAAAGCAAAAATTATTAAATGATCCTCATTGGAGTTTGCCGGCTATTTTAAGCGTATTTTTGTTCATGCTTCTATATGCGCCATGTCTAACAACTGTGGTGGCAATAGCCAAGGAAACTTCATGGAAATGGGCCATTGGCGGGACTGCGGGTAGTTTGGTATTAGCCTATATTCTTTCTGTAATTGTCTATCAATTCGGAAGCTACCTGCTCAATTGATTTCTAGAAACACGCCAGAAACCTGTGGTTAATTGAAGACCCTCATTTAAAAAATATCGGGAAAAAAGGAGTTTTGGGCATAAGAAATTAAATCTCAGATGCCAAATATCTTTTCGTGGAGCGTGGGTCAGTTCTTGAAAATAAATACAAAATCAGAATAATAATCCGAAAAAAGTTTGAAAAATAGCTGTTCTATAAATATCTGTATAAGTCTTAGTTTAAATAAGCTTTAATTAAAAAATAACGAGGATGATTAATGGGCAACTTAAAGAAAAAACGCCGCAAGAAGATCTCAAAGCATAAGAGGCGCAAGCAGCTGAAGGCTAACAGGCATAAGAAGTAATTCTTGTAAAGTACCTGTATCTTCTAAGGATATAGTCATATTTTTGATCCTCGCATTTTATAACTTATATCTAAAAAATATAATTTATGAGGTGTGAGGTTTTTATATTTAGAAGCGAAAAATGAAAATAGTGCTTACTGGACCGAAGTGTTCAGGGAAATCCCAAATAGGAAAACTATTGTCCCAAAGTTTTTCTCTTCCTTTTTTCGAGACCGACGAATTTATAGAGCGTCTTTTTAAGAAAGAGAAAGGAGAGTTTCTTTCCTGCAGAGCCATTTGTTCGGAGTATGGAGAAGATTTTTTTCGAGACTATGAAAGGCGCGCTATAAAACAGGTAGCTGAACACGATTTTTGCGTAGTTTCAACCGGAGGTTCGGCGTTGCTCAATAAGGAATCTAGAGAACTTCTTAAGCAGAATTCAATTTTGGTTCTTTTATACGCCTCTGCTTCTAAGTTGCTTGAACGAGTGGCTAAAAAAGGCTTTCCCGCTTTTATAAAAGACCAGAAGAATCCCAAAGAACTTTTTGTCGCCAGAGCCAACCTTGTAATAGAAACCTTAAAGCCTTTTGCAAGTATAGTAATAGACTCATCAGAAATTGACGCTGATAAAACCCTTGATATTTTGATTAAACATCTCAGAGGCATCCAAGAGCTTGCGTCTATTATTCATTAATCATATTAAATTCTTTACCCTATAGCTGGTTAATATGGAGACAAAAATATTAGTTCTTGGCAGAGATGATAATGCAACTGTACTTAATAGCTGCAAATCAGCTCTTGAAATGACTTCTGGTTTTATCCTCATTCCTACAGAAACTGTTTATGGTCTCGCCTGTTTGTGGAGCAATGAAACGGCAAAAAACTGCATATACCAGGCTAAGGCACGTCCGGAGCATAAACCATTTCAGATGTTAGCAGACAGTCCTGAGATGGTAAAAAAATATGGTTGCGTAATAGATAGTAGGATAGAAAAAATAATGAATACTTTTTGTCCTGGCCCGATTACAATTGTCGCTCCTGCGTGTGACGGTTCAAAGATAGGTTTCAGGATTCCTGAGCATAAGTTTGTGCTTGATCTTATTTCTTATATAAGAAAACCGCTCGCCGCTTCAAGCGCAAATGTTTCGGGTGAAATGCCTGCGTTAAACATTGAAGATGCGCTTTCTTCGATAAAGATGCAGCCAGCTTTGGCTATTGATGGGGGGCATCTTCCGGAGTCTTCTCTTTCTTCAACGGTCATAGAGGTTATGGAATCTGGTATTAGGGTTCTTAGAGAAGGTCCGATTACACTCTCTGCGATCTTAAAAGTTTTGGAATAATTGCTGTCAGATGTTGAAATTACTGACCAGTCCCATTTATACTTATCCCCAAGTGAGATTGTTAAAATTTTAGGAGCTAAAACCTAAAATAATAAATCGAACACTAAATTTTTTATTTTTTTGGGGGGAATTGAAATGAATAACGATTATGCCGAACTTACTATTAATGGAAAAAGTTACGCATTCCCGATTGTAGAAGGGACAGAGGGCGAAAAAGCCATAGATATATCAGACTTAAGAAAAAAAACAGGCTACATTACTTTAGATCCCGGGTTTGTTAATACCGGTTCATGTAAAAGTGAAATTACTTTTATAGATGGAGAGAAAGGGATTCTCAGGTATAGAGGAATACCTATAGAAGATCTTGTAGAGGAGTGCAGTTTTGTGGAAACAGCATTTCTTCTTTTACACGGAAAACTCCCCGACCAGGAAGAATACAAAAGATTTTCTGACATACTTAACGAAAGCTCCCTTTTACATGAAAATATGCATTTGTTTTTTGACAGGTTTCCTCAATCCTCTCATCCCATGCATATTTTGTCCACAATGATAAATGCGCTTTCTACTTTTTATCGACATGTTGATTCCGAGTCTGTAGAAGGCGATATTTTTAAATCGTCTGCATTTTTGATTTCTGTATTCAGAACTATAGCGGCATTTTCATACAAGAAATCTATAGGGGAACCTATCGTATATCCAAGACATGATTTGCCGTTTTGTGCTAATTTCTTAAATATGATGTTTGACTCTCCAGTAAAACCCTATGTTATCAGAGATCAGATTGTGTCTGTTCTTAATAAATTACTTATAATTCATGCAGATCATGAGCAGAATTGTTCTACAACGGCTGTAAGAGTTATTGGCAGCGCCCAAGTGAATCTTTACGCAACTATTTCTGCTGGAGTGAATGCCCTTTCAGGCCCGTTGCATGGAGGCGCTAATCAAGCTGTTATAGATATGCTCATGCAGATTAAAAATGGGGGCAAAGATATTAGCAAATTTATAGACAAGGCAAAAGACAAAGATGATTCTTGTAAGCTTATGGGGTTTGGGCACAGGGTGTACAAGAGCTTTGATCCGAGAGCAAAGATTTTGAAAGAAGAATGTCATAAATTACTTAATATTATCGGAGTTAACGATGATTTGTTGGAGATTGCTCTTAAACTCGAAGAAATAGCACTTAAAGATGATTATTTCATATCTAGAAATCTTTATCCCAATGTCGACTTTTACAGCGGTATTATTTACAAGGCGATAGGCATTCCTGTAAATATGTTTACGGTTATGTTTGCTATAGCCAGACTTCCGGGCTGGATTGCTCATTGGAAAGAAATGGTTGACAGCGAGGACAGAAAGATCGCAAGACCGAGACAAATATATGTAGGTTATACAAAAAGGCCCATCTTAAGAGATTAATTCATTTGGATTTCGTCCATAAAGGACTTTGCTTCGGGATCTCCATTTTTCTCCGAAAGGTTCAGCCAGTTAAGTCCGTAGGTATAGTTTTGGTCCACTCCGTGCCCCGTTAAGTAATAGAATCCCATTTCTTTTTGAGCTTTAGGGTCATTCTGTAAAGCAGCTTTTCTGTACCAATAATAAGCTAATCCCGCATTCTCTTTTTCGGAAATTATCCCCTGTGAGTAGTATTCTGCTAAGTTGTATTGCGCTCTTGCGAATCCAAGCTGTGCCGATTTTATGAAGAATTTTAATGCCTTTTTCTTGTTAATATTTTCACCTATCCCCTGGTCGGCGAAAGTGCCAAGCATAAATAACGCATAAGGATCATTCTGCGCTGCGGCTTTTTTATACCAATAAATAGCCTGCCAGATATCGTGTTTAATGATTATGCCATTCAGAGAATAATCAGCTAGCCTTAATTGTGCCGACACCACTCCTGCTTCTGCTGCTTTTTTGTAATATTGAACAGCTCTATCTTTGTTTTGAGGAGTTCCTCTTCCTATTTCATAACATGCGCCTATCAATTCGAAGGCATCAACAACATTGCTTTCGGCGGCTTTTTCGATCATTGGGAATACCATGCCTACTTCAACGCCTGTTTCTATTTTATATTTTGCCAGAAGATAAAGAGCTTCTGGATCTTTTTTGTTTGCCGAGGACTCAAGCAATTTTAAACCGAGGATTTTATCCTGTTTTAGGTTATTTCCATTCAGATACATTTTTGCCAATTCCCTGTCAGCCGGAGGGAACCCAGAATTACTGCACTCTTTAAGAATCTTTAATGATTTTTGAAAATCTTTTTCAAGAAAGACGTCTCCGGAGTCTGATGAAAACTTTGCCCCGTCTTTATAGTACATTGCCAGATTGAACTTTGCCGGAAGCACTCCGGCATCTGCAGCCTTTTTATACCATCGCAGGGCTTCTATCTTGTTTTCTTCTATGCCGATTCCTTCGTCATAACACAGTGCTACGTTAAAAAGGGCTGCGGGATTATTGGATTTTGCCGATTCAAAGTACCATTGGAATGCGGAATACACATCCTTATCTATGCCTCTACCATAGTAGTATGCATTTCCCAATTCCAGGCAGAATTCAGGTTCCCCTGATGTAGCTAATTCCCTAAGCTTTTTAACGTGTTCTGCCGCCTGATCGTATCCCGTGGAGTGGAAACAGAAAGTTGCCAGAAATGAGATAATCCAGATTTTTATGATTTTTGTGCTAAAATGGTATATGGCTTTCATATATTCAAACTCGAAAATCCGGTTATTTTTTTTGCTGCTTTTTTAATTTCATATTTAAATTCTTCCATAGAACTAAATCTTTCTGCTTGCCCTAATTGCAACATGCGATCTACTATAATACATATATTTTTATCTGTATCAGGTAAAATTGTACCGAGAGGAATAAATTCCTTTATCATATGCTTTTCAACTACGGCTGCAATCGTATTTGCTTTATAGGGCAATTTCCCGGAAAGCATTTCGTAGAACATGATTCCAATGTTATATATGTCTGAATTGAAGTCCAGAGAATTTCCTATAAACTGATCCGGGCTCATATACTTGGGGCTGCCGACTATTTCCATGTCATTATCCCAATCCGTTTGTTTTAAAACCGAGCCCAGGTCAATAAGTTTAACGATGCCATTTTTCTCTACCATTATATTTTCGGGCTTTATATCCCGATGAACCAGCCTTTCTTTTTCCCATATATAACAAAGCGCTCCCGAGAGCTGATAAATGATTTCAACAGCTTTGTCTGGATTCAGTTTGCCTCCACAATCCTCAATGAATTTTTTCAGAGAGCAGCCTTCTATGAATTCTGTTGACATATAATAAAGAGTATTGGCTTCTCCTAAAGAATAACACTTAACTATATTGGGATGAGATAACCTTCCAATAGTTCTTGCTTCGTACAAAAAGTGACTTGGTTTTTCCAGATCGTCAACTGACCTTTTAAATATTTTTAAGGCTACGCATCTGTTTAAACTTAATTGGCGCGCTTTATAGACTAAACTGCTGGATCCCTCTCCTATTTTTTGGATTGGAACAAAATCATTAGCTATCAGCTGAATATCTTCCTGTGCTGGTAGAAGCAAGCTGATTTTGCAATTGACGCATATAGTTTTAGCTATTGCTTTTTTTTTAGGGTTCAGGACAATGTTCTCGAGGCAAACCGGGCATTTTGCTTTCATAAATTATTCGCCGATGATTTTTATAAGGACTCTCTTTTTTCTGTCCCCGTCAAACTCTCCGTAAAATATTTGTTCCCATGGACCAAAATCGAGTTCTCCATTCGTAACAGCTACTATCACTTCCCTTCCCATTATTTGTCTTTTCAGATGAGCGTCACCATTTGTTTCTCCTGTTAGGTTATGTTTGTAGTTGCTTGTTGGATCATGTGGAGAAAGCTCTTCCAGCCATCTTGCGTAATCCTGGTGGAGTCCTTTTTCATCATCATTAATGAATACCGAAGCTGTTATATGCATTGCGTTGCAAAGCAGCAATCCATCTCTTATGCCTGATTCAGCAAGACATGTTTCCACTTCCGGAGTAATGTTGATGAATGCCATTCTTCCATGCACATGGAAAAAAAGTTCTTTCCTGTAACTCTTCATATACCTCCTGATAAAAAATCTTGTTAAATTTCATAAAAACGCTAATTTATGCCTTTATTGTTTCAACAATTAAATATAATTAGTGTTAAGCAAACTGAAAATTGAAAGATTAATTTTGGCATTAAAGAAATTTGGTAGTCATTCTTACGGGAGACGGATTTTAAAAATCTGCATTAGTCATGTTTTACAAATGTAATAATTGCGGGGTCGAACTGGATTCACATATATCTCCGGACAATTGTCCTAACTGTAAGCGCAATTCATTTTCTCGAATGGCCTCAATAAAAATTGAACCTAATGAAGTTATTGCGGGATTCAGGCTGATAAAAAGACTAGGCCAGGGCGGCATGGGCGAAGTCTGGCTTGCCGACCAAACGTCTATGGACAGGTTGGTTGCGCTTAAGATTCTCAGACCCGAATTAGGTAATGCCCCGAACTTCAGAAACAGATTTATCAATGAGATTAAACATTCAGCCAAGTTAGAACATCCCAATATGGTGACTGCCTTTGATGCAGGCCAGGATAGAGGTTTGTATTATCTGGCTTCTTCTTTTATCAAGGGTAAACAACTGCTGCAAAAATTGGAAGAAGAAAAGATAATTAGTGAAAAGGAGGCTTTGTCTATTGCACTTGGTGTTTCTAAAGCTTTGGCTTACGCTTGGAATGAGTTTAATATGCTGCACAGGGATATTAAACCTGGCAATATAATAGTTGACATATCCTCTGTTCCTAAACTTCTTGATATGGGTATCGCTAAAACTATTACAGAAGACAATTCCCTTACGATGGAAGGGGATCTTGTCGGAACTCCATTCTATATAAGCCCTGAACAAGTAAAATCCGAGGCCCTGGATTTTAGGTCAGATATCTATTCATTGGGTGCGACGTTGTATCATATTACGACCGGCGTTATTCCTTTTCAGGGAACCTCAACGATGGGAATTATTGTCAAGCACATTACAGAGGCTTTGACTCCACCTATTGAAGTAAATTCTGCACTATCTGTTCCTACTAATGACCTGATCGTTAAAATGATGGCAAAGGACAAGAATGATAGATTTGACTCATGGGAAGCAGTCACTAATTGTATAGAAAATATATTGTCCGGCACTGCGTCTTCTGCCAAATATATTTCTTTGCAGGCAGAGGAAAAACACGAAAGCGAGGTTATTAATAAACAGGAAGATAATTCTTCCTCTATAGAAGTTAAAAGGATAAAGACTGAAAAAAAAGAGCTTTCCGATAGTTCTACTCTTTCTGAAAGTATGCCGCCCAGCACAGAAAGCGATAGTAGACTTAAAAAAAAGGAATTAACAGTAGAAAAGCTTGCCCACTATGCCTTCATTCTTGTTTCTATGCTATTTTCCACAGCTTTGTTTGCCGGTTTATTGTTTCTCTGTTTTTCGCAGGGCGAATGGAGGTTTCAAACAGATAATATCCTAAGCACTCTAACATTTTCCTTCATGACTCTATTGCAGAAAAATTGTTGCGGCGTAGCCGGGAATATATCAGGGTTGATAGAGCTTAAAAAAATTATTTTCTACAGCTTGATTCCGGGTGTCTTATTGTTTAGTGCATTTTGGTCCGGAGCTCTGGCTGAAAAATGTTTTAAAAAACGACTACATCATTTTTTTCTGGGTTTTTTATTGCCTCTTGCTTATCCTTTCTTGATTTTTAGGAGAGGCGGCAAGTCGAGCGCTAAAACATCTCAAATAAAAATTAATGCTCCTTTGACTCAAAAAAAACATGATGTCAGTAAGGAAAATATTGATAAGTATAAATACAACCTCTTTAAGAAGCTGGCGCATAAAGATGATGGAACGCCAAACGGCCCATTCAAGTTTGAACTTATGAATGATACCGTTCTAACCGTCACAAAAATTTTAGAAGTTAAAACTAATCAACTCTCCATCGAGATAAGGACTGAAAGCGGAAACTCGAAAAAACTTAAGATCCCTTTTTCTTGTATCAAAACTTTTCTAAAAGTCTGATTTCTATTTTTCTTTGTATAAAATCGGTTCAGCTCAGTAGCTAAATGTAAGTGAATCACGTGTCCGTAACTCAGTGTTCTCTTTAATGAAATCTTCATTCCAAAAGATCATTGTTTTTTTCACTTGAAAAATAAACTCCTTTATTTCCGGTTTGTCTTTTGGGTGCGACCACAGCCCTATGTTCATGAAAAAATCATCATTATCAGGTATGAGTATATCCGTTTCCGTATTATTCATTTGTGTGTGCGGGGGAATGTCAATTATAATCGTCTCTCTAATCTTGTTGTGCGGTACTATCCCTCGCAGTGTGTGGCAAATAGCACCTGCTCTTTATAAAGGTGATGGTTTGTTCTATTGCCTATAAAAATTATCGTCTTCCCCCTTAAGTCTCCAACATATTCTTTCGCATGCAATGCTACATTAATAATTATGGTTAATGTAGCGATGATTAGAATTTTGTTTCTCATAACTTTTCCAATAGCCTCATTATTACTATAAACTCTTTTGTTTTATGCACCATTACGGCTCATGTCGTAATTGTATTATACTATTGAAAACTTTCAAATTAACCCGTCTTTACCTTTCAATCTTCTGCGAAATAATTCGGTAAAATAATAACAGTTTAAGTTTTAGTATGTTGGGAATTGTAAACCTTGAGGATTAAAATATGTATCATATAAAATTAGGGCAAGGAATAAATGTTATGAAAAAAGTAATAAAAAAGTATATAACATGGATCTTGATCGGGTTCATTATGAGTTTCGCGATAACATCGATCACGCTTCAGGCAAGTCCTACGTACGAATTAAAAGGGAACAAAAACATAAAAGGATATTACGAGCAATTATTAAAAAAAACTCAGGGCCTCCTTCCTTTAGACATGCAAAATAATACCATAGGAGAGAGATTTGTATACAAGGCAACATATGATAAACAGTTGGACGACGACACCATTCATCACCAACTACAGAGCTTGGCTGATGATAGGATATCAATTATATATCAAGGAAATAATAAAACAACAATAGGATGGTCAAGCCCAGTATTTATAATACAAATTCCCGAAAAAAATATTAGCCTAATGCCTAAATCCATCAAGGAAGCTCTAGCAGCCCTTTACGGATTGGATAATCCTGACAGTATAACAGCGGAAATGTTGCATAAGAAGGGGGTAGATATTATTAAGGTTAGAGCGTGCGGGATGGGGATGGGCAAAAACTACATATTGCCGGAGTCTCTGCGTGGGCCCTTCAGTATAGCGCCTCATGGCATCAGATGGATCCTGCCTGAATATGTAGACCGTAATGAAGTGCACGAGGTAGGAGACGGGTTCTGGGTGGATAAATGTAGTATTGAAAAATGTAAACAGTCCATATACTTGGGGATGTTTGAGCCCAGTGGTGTTAGACCTGCCAAAGACAGTCAATTTGAGGGAAATAAAATGAAATTGATCCCCTATGGGATATGCAAATACGACCGGTACACCTCTCATACTTTTGAATATTTCATAAGCACTCCAATGACTCTCGAGTTTGTTGAGAATGGTTCTCTAGGTTCATATTTCATAACTGCAGTGCACAGTTCAAAGAAAGCTATAGTAATTACATACGTCATTCAATCTGAAAGCCCAGAGATAGTAGAAACGATAGGACGGGCCATGGAAATATATGGCCTGCCGTTAGCTTATTATTTTATAGAAAGAGCTAAATTTGTTACAAAAGACAAAAAGCTACACCACAGATTGAAAAAAGCCATAGATACCCTAATAAATATTACGGAACCACGCACCAGCCCCTATAATAAAAGCGAGGATTAATTGATTTAAATACGATTTGAAGATTTTTCTAGCAGTTTGGCTTATCAATATGAGTTTTTGTAAGTGCTTTGTTATTTGATACTTAATTTTTAGATTAATGGGATATTATTTGTTAATAACGGTTGCTATTGACTTTTGAAAACAGGAGACATAAAGATCTCTTCGCCGAAATGAAAAGTAAAAATCACAAAACAGCCTCAGTTTTTTATATTTAAAAGGCGATATATTTCCTCAAGATTCTCTTTACCAAAAGACGTTATATCTATCTCATGGGTATGTACAATAACCGGAGTTTTTGATTCAGAAATTCTTATGTTAGAGTCATCAACTTTGATGGTAGGTGTAACTTTAAATTGATTAGTCGACATTTGCGAATCAGGGATAGGTATAAAATTCGCAGGAGGTAGTGCTAAAGAGGAATTAACCTCATTGCCACTCATGGTTGCTAAAGAATCTCTATTATGCTTTAATACTTGTTGATCCAAACCTCTAAAAGTTTTTGCATGCATAGTTAATGTTTCCAATAATTTTATAAAAGTATGTGATTCTCGAAAGAGATTGGAAATTTCATCGGCTCTTGATTTGTTATTCATTATGAAAACCTGTGTGATTAAGATGTTTTTTTTATCTGACGTAACAGCTAAAACATAGAAAGACGCAAACGATCCATTAATATTTACAAATTGACATCCTAAAACCTGATTTATGTAATGTTCGTCTGATGCAATATAGTGACTTTCAAGGGCATTTTTTTGTATTGGATTTTTGGACCAAGGAATGACTCCTTTACTATCAAAAATACCTGTAAAAACGGGAACAATAAGGACAAATTCTTCTTCATCTTGTTCATCCTCATCATCATTTCTAAAATATTGAAACGTCAAAAAACCGCACAGCATAATACTGGAACGGAATTCTGTACTACTATTAGGTATAGGTCCGAAACCACAAGCTGTTATAAAAATATTTTCAACGCCATTTTTCTTTAGTTCTTTAAACAAATTTGCTGGATTTAGGTCTATCTTATAATGCTTTACTAATGCGTCAGTTATGCTCTTAGGTACTTTATTTATACTCTCTTCGGGAAACTCAACAATATAGCGCGGAGAAGCATAGCGTTGATTCGTATTACCATATTCAGTCACCGCAATACGGGTGCTACTAAACCCGGCAAATGTCCTTTCATTCAAGAAATGATTACCAAATGTAGCTAGGTATACGGGCTTTTTATCAACAACATCCAAAGGTGTAGTTTTAAGTTTTGCATAGTACTCACGCGATACATTAGTCTCTCCCTGATAAAGAAAAGTTGGCTCTTTTCCCATGATAGAGGTTTGACTTGCCCAAGCTAGGTGCACAATCATAAAAACCGAAATTTTTCTTATTAATGATTTCACTCTTTTCTCTTCTCTGTTTATTTTTTCCTACGTTAAAGAAGCCTGTTCGTTAAGAATCGGAAGTAAAGAGCCAGCGGGATAGAACCGGTGGATATTTATATTACAGCTTCATTAGAGCTGTGCCTTGCTCTAATTTTTATAACTTCGTACTCAAGGTAGGTCATTATATCCAAAAATAGGTAATTCTACAATCACAGTATTTACATGATAAGTTTATTTTTATTACTCTTTTCTGATGTTGAAGCAAATTGATCTTAATGTTTTTATTGGAGCGGTAAACGTAAGAGTTCAATAAATCATGTAGCGAGGCGATCTTTTACTATGCATTTTAGCGAGGTCGTCTCGTCCTCCCTTATTTTTGGTCCCGACGAAGCGGGGCCCTCCATCTCATTCTCTAATATTCGACATTTGCACATAGTTTGGTTAATATTTATCGGTAAACGAATGTCAGAAAATGCCATCTAATGCAAGAGTCAGGTCGAGGTGGGAGGTTCTAATTTTGAGGTTAAGAGAATCTTTTTCTTAGTTTTTTGAAGGAATTCATTTGATATAACAAAAAGGTTGCCTACTTTATAAGGCTTTTTTGATAACCCGGGATGGAAAAAAAGACACTGGAAACAGCGCGTCTGAAAAAAACTTAAAGATTTTCGAAAGAAGACTTGATAGTTTTCAAAACCCTGATTAATTAAAAGCCTGCTCTGAAATAATTTGAAAGAGCGTGCTGATTGAAAGATTTGAGAATTGAACTGTGCGGATAACCCCGCAAGTTAATTTAAATTGAGAAGTAGTTCTTCTGAAAAAGAAGTAGAAAATAAACTTTACAGCTAGAGAACTCGAAATATAAAAAATAGAAGTTCGTAAGAACTTTATAGATTTTATTTATGGAGAGTTTGATCCTGGCTCAGAACGAACGCTGGCGGCATGGATTAGGCATGCAAGTCGAACGGATGTAGCAATACATTAGTGGCGCAAGGGTGAGGAACACGTGAGTAAGCTGCCCTTTAGTTGGGAATAACTCTACGAAAGTGGAGCTAATACCGAATGTGGCATATGGATTGCATGATTTATATGCTAAAGATTTATTGCTAAAGGATGTGCTCGCGTCCCATTAGCTAGTTGGTGAGGTAACGGCTCACCAAGGCAATGACGGGTAGGTGGTCTGAGAGGATGGTCACCCACACTGGGACTGAGAACTGCCCAGACTCCTACGGGAGGCTGCAGTCGAGAATCTTCCGCAATGGGCGAAAGCCTGACGGAGCAATGCCGCGTGCAGGATGAAGGCCTTCGGGTCGTAAACTGCTGTCACCGGGGATGAATAATGACAGTACCCGGGGAGGAAGTCACGGCTAACTACGTGCCAGCAGCCGCGGTAATACGTAGGTGACGAGCGTTGTTCGGATTTATTGGGCGTAAAGGGTTCGTAGGAGGTTTGTTAAGATTGGTGTGAAATCCCAAGGCTCAACCTTGGAACTGCATTGATTACTGATGAACTAGAGTATCGTAGAGGAAAGTGGAATTCCAGGTGTAGCGGTGGAATGCGTAGATATCTGGAAGAACACCGACAGCGAAGGCAACTTTCTGGGCGATAACTGACTCTGAGGAACGAAAGCATGGGGAGCAAACAGGATTAGATACCCTGGTAGTCCATGCCGTAAACGTTGTGTGCTTGGTCTGAGCGGATTCAACCCCGTTCGGATCGGAGTTAACATGTTAAGCACACCGCCTGGGGACTACGGTCGCAAGACTAAAACTCAAAGGAATTGACGGGGGCCCGCACAAGCGGTGGAGTATGTGGCTTAATTCGAGGCAACGCGAAGAACCTTACCTGGATTTGACATATATATGACCATCCTATGAAAGTAGGACTCCCTTCGGGGCATATATACAGGTGCTGCATGGCTGTCGTCAGCTCGTGTCGTGAGATGTTCGGTTAAGTCCGGCAACGAGCGCAACCCATATCATTAGTTGCTACCAGGTAATGCTGGGCACTCTAGTGAGACTGCCTGTGTTAAGCAGGAGGAAGGTGTGGATGACGTCAAGTCCGTATGGCCTTTATATCCAGGGCTGCACACGTACTACAATGGTCGGTACAGTGGGAAGCAATATCGCGAGATGGAGCAAATCCCCAAAACCGGCCCCAGTTCGGATTGAAGTCTGCAACTCGACTTCATGAAGCCGGAATCGCTAGTAAAGGCGTATCAGCAACGGCGCCTTGAATACGTTCCCGGGCCTTGTACACACCGCCCGTCACATCATGGGAGCTGATTGCACCCGAAGCCACTGAATCAACTGTTAAAGGAGATAGGTGTCTAAGGTGTGGTTAGTGACTGGGATGAAGTCGTAACAAGGTAGCCGTAGGGGAACCTGCGGCTGGATCACCTCCTTTCTAAGGAGCAATCCCTGAGTATTTTAAAATAACCAAATAAAAGATACTAACCCAGGGATATGGTTGAACATCTGTTAATTCAGATGTTAAGAAATAGCGATATTTCTAAAAAGCGGCGGTTATCTGCACAGTTCAATTTTCGGATCGAAATAAGTTTGAAAGATGAAGGTTAGAAAGTTCAAGGATATTATTTCTAAGAACTACGAACCATCAACTATGAACTAATTTGGGGGCATAGCTCAGCTGGCTAGAGCGTCAGCTTTGCAAGCTGAATGTCAAGGGTTCGAATCCCTTTGCCTCCACCAACATTTTTTGAAAAGCAAAAAATGTGTTGATTGAAATATTTTTAATATGTTTGGATAGAGGCGTTAGGGCTTCGTCGGGCGTATAGCTCAGTTGGTTAGAGCGCGTCCCTGATAAGGACGAGGTCCCTGGTTCAAATCCAGGTACGCCCACCAAATTTCGCATAGGCGAAATGGTTTTAGGCGTTAGGTGTTAAGTTTTAAGAAAAAGTTACAAAAAACTTAAAACCTAAAATTTAAAACGTCTGCGAAAGCAGGCAGTGTTCATTGAAAATTGGAAGGTAATAATGTCAAATTATTCTCAATAATTAGAGTCTTAAAATTCTAATTGTAGGTAATAAGAGACAACTTTGCAAATAAATAATTAATGCTAAAGAGATCTAAATAAGTTTTCTTTGGTGGTCAAGCTACTAAGGGCACATAAAGGATGCCTTGGCTCTGATAGGCGAAGAAGGACGTGGCAAGCAACGATAAGCCTCGGGGAGCGGCACACACGCTTTGATCCGGGGGTTTCCGAATGGAGAAATCCAATACCAGTAATGTGGTATTATCATTAACTGAATACATAGGTTAATGAGGCGATACCCAGGGAAGTGAAACATCTCAGTACCTGGAGGAAAAGAAATCTAACAGAGATTCCGTCAGTAGTGGCGAGCGAAGACGGAACAGTCTAAACCATAGTGTTTACATTATGGGGTTGCGGGACTCGGACATGATACAGCAAAAGTTAACAGAACGCTTTGGAATGAGCGGCCACAGAAGGTGAAAGCCCTGTAAGTGAAAATTCTAGCTGGTCTACGAGTATCCCAAGTAGGTCGGGACACGTGAAACCCCGATTGAATCAGGGGAGACCACTCTCCAAGACTAAATACTAATCAGAGACCGACAGCGCATAGTACCGTGAGGGAAAGGTGAAAAAGCACCCCGGGAGGGGAGTGAAAAGTACCTGAAATTATGTGCCTACAAAGTGTGGGAGCGGCCGTAAGGCTGTGACCGCATGCCTTTTGCATAATGAGTCTGCGACTTACTCCTGTATGGCAAGGTTAAGTTTATAACGAAGCCGTAGCGAAAGCGAGTGCGAATAGCGCGTCAAGTCATATGGGGTAGACCCGAAACCTGGTGATCTATCCATGGTCAGGCTGAATCTTCGGTAACACGAAGTGGAGGGCCGAACTAGTGAATGTTGAAAAATTCTTGGATGAACTGTGGATAGGGGTGAAAGGCCAATCAAACCGGGTGATAGCTGGTTCTCTTCGAAATAGCTTTAGGGCTAGCCTCATGTAATAGTTATCGGGGGTAGAGCACTGAATGTTAGCGGGCCCTTACCGGGGTACCAAAAACTATCAAACTCCGAATACCGAATAACCGTATCATGGGAGTCAGACTGCGGGGGCTAAGCTTCGTAGTCAAGAGGGTAACAGCCCAGATCGCCGGCTAAGGTCCCAAATATGGACTAAGTGGATTGAAGGATGTGGAGTCGCGTAAACAACCAGGATGTTGGCTTAGAGGCAGCCATCATTTAAAGAGTGCGTAATAGCTCACTGGTCTAGTGATTCCGCGCCGAATATGATCGGGACTAAGTTCATAACCGAAGCCGCGGGCATCGCGTGAGCGATGCGGTAGAAGAGCGCTGTATGTGCGGTGAAGTCTGAGCGAGAGCGAGGGTGGAGCGCATACAGGTGACCATGCAGACATGAGTAGCGAAAAACCAGGTGGAAATCCTGGTCACCGAAAGCCTAAGGTTTCCTGGGGAAGGTTCGTCCGCCCAGGGTTAGTCGGCCCTAAGATGAGGTCGAAAGGCGTAATCGATGGATAAAAGGTTAATATTCCTTTACCACCTTATTGGAGTGATGGAGGGACGCAGGAAGTTAGGTCAGCCGTCTGTTGAACATGACGGTCTAAGGTTGTAGAACGCTGGATAGGCAAATCCGTCCAGCATTAAGTTCGAGAACTGATGGGACTTGGAGTCTACGGATGAAGAGGATTGACTGATACTATGCTGACGAGAAAAGCTTCTAAACTATGAAGATAGGGTGACCGTACTAAAACCGACACAGGTAGGCGAGGCGAGAAGCCTAAGGTGCGCGAGAGAAACCACGTTAAGGAACTCGGCAAATTAACCCCGTAACTTCGGAAGAAGGGGTGCCGTTTAGATGAAGGGACTTGCTCCCAGAGTCGAAAACGGTTGCAACAAAGAGGCCCTGGCGACTGTTTAGCAAAAACACAGCACTCTGCAAACTCGTTAAGAGGAAGTATAGGGTGTGACACGTGACCAATGCTGAAAGGTTAAACTGAGGGGTCAGCCGCAAGGCGAAGCTCTAAAGTGAAGCCCCAGTGAATGTCGGCCGTAACTATAACGGTCCTAAGGTAGCGAAATTCCTTGTCGGGTAAGTTCCGACCCGCACGAATCGTGTAACGATCAGGGCACTGTCTCAACGTGGATCTCGGCGAAGTTGTAATTCCCGTGAAAATGCGGGATACCTGCAGTAGGACGGAAAGACCCCATGAACCTTTACTGTAATCTGATATTGGTATTTGGTTGTTCATGTGTAGCATAGGTGGGAGGCGTTGAAGTTATGCCGCTAGGCGTAATGGAGTCAAAAAGTGAAATACCACCCTTGTGCAGTTGAATATCTAACCAGGTCCCGTGAATCCGGGAATGGAACAGTGTCAGAGGGTCAGTTTGACTGGGGCGGTTTCCTCCCAAAGTGTAACGGAGGAGCTCGAAGGTACACTCAGCATGGTTGGCAATCATGCGTAGAGCGTAAGGGTAGAAGTGTGCTTTACTGTGAGACAGACATGTCGAACAGTTGCGAAAGCAGGACCTAGTGATCCAGCGGTTGAATGTGGAATCGCCGTTGCTCATCGGACAAAAGGTACTCTGGGGATAACAGGCTGATCGCACCCAAGCGTCCATAGCGACGGTGCGGTTTGGCACCTCGATGTCGGCTCATCGCATCCTGGGGCTGGAGAAGGTCCCAAGGGTCCGGCTGTTCGCCGGTTAAAGCGGTACGCGAGCTGGGTTCAGAACGTCGTGAGACAGTTCGGTCCTTATCCACTGTAGGCGCAGGATATTTGACGGGATCATTCCTTAGTACGAGAGGACCGGGAATGAGTGACCTCTGGTGTTCCAATTGTTTCGTCAGAAGCATTTGTTGGGTAGCTATGTCGCGAAAGGATAAGCGCTGAAAGCATCTAAGCGCCAAGCCCCCCCGAAGATAAGATATCCCATTATCGTAAGATAATCTCAAGGCAGGTTGAAGACTACAACCTCGATAGGATGGGTGTGTAAGTACAGCAATGTATTCAGCTTACCATTACTAATCAGCCGTGAGGCTTGACCACCTTATTCTTTATTAGTTCGTAGTTGGTTGTTCGTAGTTCCTAGAATTACGCCAATAGCTAGCAATTGACTAATGAAAAATAAGATTATGTTAAAGCTCTTATCACATGATATATAACTTGACTAATTGCCTTCCTTTTCTTATATTTTTTTCCTCTGGTGTCTATAGCGAAGTGGCCACACCCGTTTCCATCCCGAACACGGCAGTTAAGCACTTCAGCGGCGATGGTACTATGCAAAAGAGCATGGGAGAGTAGCACGATGCCAGGGGATTTTATTTTTTACTCTTTATAGATATTTTACAAGCTATCTACTCTCTGATTTTCCTTTCCTTACCCTTTTTTTTATTCATAATACAATTCATATTAGCCTTTTCGGGAGTGTGTGAAATTGTTTCATATATAGGTCTGTTTTTTTAACAAAAGAGAATAAAATTCACAAAGAAAACCAAGTTGAGACATGCTGGTAAAATGGAAAAGCCGCAAAAAACGGGCAGTTTATGCCTTATCAATACAAATTGAATAATTAAAAAACGAAAGCGAGAGGAACAAAAAAGGGTATGAAAATGAAATTTATTGAAATGTCTAAGTTTAAGGTAGTATTGACAGGGTGTGCGTTATTGCTGATGTTGAATTGTTATCAGTTGTACGGGGACGACTTTAGAGTTTTCTATGATGAGCAAACTAATGCTGCAAAAACCGAGAGAACGCCAAATCAGAGTGCAAATATTTCCGTAGAGTTGGCAGGTATACAAACATGGGAAGCTGCGACTGACGTGTTTAGTACAGTAGTGGATGTAATCCTATTCAATAATATACGTGATAATAATCCGTGCTTCTCTGATGGTTCTAAGCTGTATCTTGATATACTGATCTGCCTGTGTAACTTAGAAGCACAAAATAATCCTCCAGGGAAAATGGAAACTTTTCAAAATTTAGGAAACTTGTTTCAGATAGTGCGCAGGTTTGAGGCGGCTGAACTATGTTACGTAGAGGCTATGAGAATAGCCAAGAATAAAAAAGATCCTCTCCTGATGGCTGCGCTTTTTCAAAAGTTATCAATGTTTTATATGGTACGGGGTGACACAAGCTCGGCTAACCTAGCTTTAAGGTATTCTTCCGAAGTGGATTCAACACAAGACTATCCAGTTATACGACAATGCAGATCTTCCAAGGTGAATTCAAGATCACCCTTTTCTCCAGAGTTAGAACTAACGTATATACGACAAGGCAGATTTCAAGAAGTTGAAGCTTATTACAGAAATGAAGTATTTCGAGTAAAGATGGGTGACCTTACCCTTTTCCTTCTGCCTAATGCGACTTCAGATTTAGGAGAATTTTATGAAAGACAAGGCAAGTTTTCAGAGGCTGAAGAATGTTACAAGGAAGCTATCAGGGTAGCAAAAACTTTAAACTTTGATAGAGTGCTTGATGAAGTAAGAGTAAGAGATCGGATTTCTCTAAAATTATCAATTTTGTATAGAAAATGTGGTAGACTTTCAGAAGCTCAAGAACTTTACAAGAATGTTATCAGGACAGGAAAGAATTTATTAAGTACTATCTTTCTTTTTAAAGACGTGGGAGAGTCTTATAATGAACAAAACAGATTTTCAGAGGCTGAAAGGTGTTACACGGATGCTATCAGGTTAGGAAAGAAGGCTAGCATAATAGCACGGGAGTCTAGCGCACAGGAGGCTAGAGACCTTGATATAGCTGTGAGTAGAGTTTCTGTAACATTAGCAATGTTGTATAGAGACGAGAATAGACTTTCAGAGGCTAAAGTATGTCTCGAGGATGCTATTAAGATAGCAACGGGTACAGGGGATTTTATGACTGTAGATTTTGCTACTAAATATTTAAGAAAAGTGCAAGAGTTACAAGAGAAGAGTTCTTCAACATCTTCAACACCTTACTCCTCTAAGGGACCTGCCCACCAAAGTACAAGAGACAGTGAAGACGATCCTATGGATCAACCCTAAAAGATAAGAACAAGCCGATCCAGAGGATTTTTTATTTTTAGACACTATTCTTCTCTTAAATTGTTATATGAAACTAATTTACAAAAATCGCTTGTTTTGGGAAAAAAGAGAATATATTTTTTTCATAAAATAATAGTTAAATAATAACTATAAGTATTGAAAAGCTGTAACTAATAGGCAGTGCATGGCTTGTCAATCAAAGAAATAATCAACAAAATAAAAAATGGAGAAAATAAATTATGGGTAAACGCAAGTATTTTTCGATTTTGAAGCTGGTTTTATGCTGTTTATGCTTCGCTAGCTCATGGGGGGATTGAACGCCAAAGATATCAGTTATTTATGGTCAGATCAAGTTTTAGTTACTACAATTAATTAGGGAGTACGAAAAATGAGAATATTATCGTTTGTATTGGGTGGTTGTGCGTGTTTGTCACTGCTTTGTTCTTTAGTGGGGGGTGAGATGTTGAATGTTCATGAGAGCCCTATGCTTTATAAGAAATGGGCTTGGGAGAGTGGAGGGATGCCTCTTGATATCGATGCTACATCTATGCCGCTGGTTGTGAAATACAGTAATAGGTTTGCAGATGAGTCCGGCTTAGTTTGTAGTGGAAGCCCTGTGTCAGGGAACAGGATTATGGTGTTACCCAAGTCTTGGTCGGATGAGACTGAGAAGGAACGAATAACTATGAATGATGAGTTTCGCCTTCTGGCTTTGTACGATTTCGACAACAGATCTGTTTTAAAACTTCCTAGTGTAGTTTTAGACCAGTTGGCAGCGTGGTATGGGTATAAGGGTAGAGATGTTCATGAGTTCGCCAAACAGCTTGTGATTGATGGGGGTGTACGAGTGAGCATTAGGGCCGCGCATTATTTTTGTAAAGAAAAACGAATGGTTTGCATCGATCCCTCTGGTTTGTTATTTCGTGACGATACTCGGTGGCACAGTAGTGCACGCGGCGTTATTGGTTTGGGGGTGTTTAGTAGCTCTGGTATACGACGACTCACTCAACGGGTTGGGGTGGCTAAAGATAATATTGCTGGAATAGAAGTCGCAGCGTCAGATAAGTACTATGATCGCGATGCTATGACTTTCGATGTTATGGGTTGTGGCGGAAGTTTTATAATTGTGGGGGTATCGTCCGATAAGAAGAAAATTATAATAACTGATGTATGTTTAGATTTTGATGACAAAGTTGTATCTAAAACTCGTCGCGGGTTGGAGACACTGTGCAAAATGATTAACTTGGATAAGTCAGTATATATGGGGTCCCTGTCATGGGAGAAGTTGGTGAACGCTTGCTGTATTGATGCGGAATTGATTCAATATCGGGACCAGTGGATTACAAGGTGTGAGTGGATGTCTAATGAAAAGAGTTCGTTTGTGAAAGATGGTAAGTTATGTAAGTGGTATGCTTTGGGAGATATGGCTGGAATCGAGTTTTCGCAAGATGGTGTTGGGGGTTGTGTCGAGAACGCGAAGGTCTACGACGAAGAAGGCAAATCATTTAACGGTGTGTATGTTGGGCATTCGTCGGTCAGTCAGTCGGAAGTGAAGGTAGTCGATAATGACATCTCAACTATGAAGCTGTATAGGGGGGCGCAGGTGGCTGTAAGATTTTTCGTGAGAAGCCATGAAAATAATCCAAACGAAGCCTATGTGGTGCTTTATGGTGACGATGATACAGTCTTGGGGATAAATAAGTACAACGGATCAGGGGATGTCCAGGAGTTGATAATCCAAGCTTTCATTCCTGAAAAAACTCAATCTTTAAAATTTGGTTTTAGAGTGGTAAACAACAAGGGTAATTATGGGGCTAGATTTTTATTTAGTAGTATTAATGTGCTCAAAAATGCAATGCAGGTTTTGCAGAGCAAGAGTGAATGGAAAACGATACCTTCTGGCGCGCTGCCTCAAAATGGAGGCGTAAGTATTTCTTCGGCAGAGTTAGCAAACCTAAGCGGCAATGCAGATAGGCATGCAGCACTGACTCATACAGCTCCTCCAGCTACAACAACAGTAACAAGCGTTAAACCAAGGTTAGATGTAAAAATTTCTCCGGTAACAGCAAGTAGTGCTGGTGAAGGTAGACCAGTGTTAGAGAATAAACCTCCCTTAAGTGAAAGTGAGGCAAACTGTCTTCCTTTTGCAACCTGTCGCATGCCTTATAAATGGGGCTCTAGCGTCGAACCCATTATAATACGCACAGAACATCCGAGTATCTCTGTGCAAGGGAAAATTCCAAGTGGTGTTTTATTCCGTCTTTCCGTGGCTCATTTTAAGAAAGGAGATACTATATCCATGAAAGGGAATATCAAAGAAGGTAAAATAGAATTTGGATTAGCATTTGCTGATGAACAGGGGTGGGTATGTGCAAATACCCTAGAAGTTGGTAACTTTGACTCAACAGTTACCGTTCCTATTGAAGGTAATTTTCGTCCTCTATTTATGTGTGATAAAAACCTTGGTATTGATGCCACAATTACCGATATATCTCTCCCCTAGCAGCCTGTCGGACTTCGTCTCGACATCCTGCTAATAAAATTTCACCTGCGTGAAATTTTGCAATTTTCTCCATAGATACATATAAAATTTTAGTGTGAACTCTTGCTTTTAGCTCATAAAATGATTTTTTCTGCGCATAAACAGGTGCTTTGCCTCTGTTACGTACTGGCGGCCTGCACATTCATTAGATTGAATAAGCGCTTGATATTATAAGCACTTTTTACAAGTTCAAATTCTGTCGACACTTTTTCCAATCCCCGAACCATAAATGTCCTGAATCCGAGTACCTGTTTTATAATTCCGAATACAGGCTCTACTGTTTGTTTTCTCATTTTATAGATCGCTTTACCTGCTTTTGTCTTTAATCTGTACTCCATT
>JAJXWI010000027.1 GCA_021781705.1 bacterium
CTTCGGCAATATTTGATGCAATAGATACAGAGGCTCTCTGCATCTGATCTCTAAAAGAATAATCTTTGCAATCTTTGAGTTCCGAATACAGCTCGATGCTAATCTGGCAAGCTATTTTCCAGACTTCCAGCTCTTCAAATGATTGATAACTCATAAATTTGCTCCGTAAACTTAGGTTTTAGGCATTCGCCTATTGATTTTTCCTTTACTTACCACCTAACACCTAAAACTTAACACTCAAAACTTAACACTCAAAACCTAACACTAAAAACCAGTTTTAATATTCCAAAGACTCTGTTCCGAAGTTAATAAGTATTCCCAGTTGAATATTTGTTGCTTTTACAATACCTCCCAATGACCTCCTCTATCAGCCCCAATCCTTTTAATTTTTCCTTCTTGTTTCAGTTTTGCAATATATTCTTTAACCGTATCGTCACTGATACAGAGAGTTTTTGCTATTTCGGGTCTGGTTGAATATGGGTTTTCACGAATCACATCAATAATTTTATCCCTTAGATTTTTCTTCTGGGGGGTGATCTGGGGGGTGATCTGGGGGGTGATCTGGGGGGTGATGGTATATACCGTTATCATTATACCTCCAGGTATTGCTCTAAATTCAGGTTCAGGCTGATTTGCTTTCTTAAATGCCTCGAAAATTCTTTTTATCCCCGTTCCATATTTTTCTATAAGGCCCAATTCTTTAAAAATATTTGCGATGCTCTTATTACGAAGAATTGACGTGTAGTTATTTTTAATAAGTTTATCAACGGTTATTGAGGCGAGAAAACTCCCCGGGTTGAAGAATTCAATTTTATCAGGAAATATTTTTACTACAGAATCAGAAGCATTCGAGTAGTCCCTATGAATTATCATATTCATTACGATTTCTCGGATGGCTTCAAGCGGGTATTGCCATTTTTCTTCCCTCTGCAAATTGCCGGTAATTATGTATTCTTTACTTATATGCTTAATAATAAAAGAGATAACAGCATCAACCTCCGTAATTATGTCTGTCTTGAGCCTGAGAGAATCTTTTATTATGGTGTCTGATTGAAAATGTCCCAGCTCGATGGTGCTTAACATAGATTCTTCCTTCATAAAAAGGAGAAAGCACCCAAGTGTAGGCCTGTTTTCTTTTACAAGTTCAAGCTTGTATAAAAATGTCAAAGGAGAATCATTAAATTTTGCGCCATTTGCATTAACTCTATCTATAACTTTCTGAACTTTTTCAAAGCATATATCATCAAGCGTATGTCTTGGGTCTATATAATAATCCCAACTGCTGTTACATGTATTAAGGTGCATATTCGCAACTTCTGATGCGGAAAGCAGGTGATTAGAATTAGCAATTCTCTTCAGATATTTACCCTTTGTGGAAACAGGTTTAATCGGATATTCCTGAATCGATAAGATCACTAACTGTTTGCCATTACAATCGACAATCTCAACATCAGGAATCAAATATGGTGAAGTTTTACTTTTAACTTCATTTATCCAGTTTTGAACTGACTCTGAATTAAGATTGGCACCGATAATTTCAGAATGATCAGCAACACCAATTAAAACTTTTCCGCCTTTGGTATTAGCAAAAGCTACAAGCGTTTCAATCACGGATGAATTAAAACTGCTCTTAAACTCTAACGTAGAGTTTTCTCCGGTTTTTATAAGTTTTAATACCTCGAGGAGATTCATAATGTTGGTGTTGGGTTTAAGGTGTTGGGTGTTGGGTGTTGGGTGTTGGGTGTTGGGTGTTGGGTGTTGGGTGTTGGGTGTTGGGTGTTGGGTGTTGGGTGTTGGGTGTTGGGTGTTGGGTGTTGGGTGTTGGGTTTGGGGTTTGGGGTTTGGGGTTTGGAGAGAATAGATTTTATTAAAGAATGAAGCATTTTTGAGACAGAAAGTAATTTGTCAGAGAATTCATTCCTTTTTTCGAGAGATATTATGCCTACTTTATGTGCAATATAAAGCTGCGTTTTTAACTCTGCAGCGGACCCCTTGGCTATGTAAAGGAAGCGTATAAATTCCTTGTTTGAGTTTCTTTCTGAGCCTTCGGCAATATTTGATGCAATAGATACAGAGGCTCTCTGCATCTGATCTCTAAAAGAATAATCTTTGCAATCTTTGAGTTCCGAATACAGCTCGATGCTAATCTGGCAAGCTATTTTCCAGACTTCTAGTTCTTCAAATGATTGATAACTCATAAATTTTCTCCGTAAACTTAGGCTTTAGGCATTCGCCCATCGGTTTTTCTTTTACCCAAAACCTAACACCCAAAACTTAACACTAAAAACCAGTTTTAATATTCATAATGTCTTATCAACGAATTTTACGAATCACTAAATCAATCTTTCCTTCTCTGTGGCAGAAATGATCCTGCGATAGCAGTATGCGCATCAGCGCATTCTTCATTTTAGTAAGGAAAATACTTCAAAATGATTTTTGAGGTTTTTCTTACTAAAAAGAGTTGATCATTTCTAGCTGTGCCTCCGTGTGAATATCCCTTTATCTTCCAGCTTATACAAGTAAATGCTCTCGATGTTTTTATAACATATTTAATCTATTCCCATAATTCGCCAAATTCGCTTAATTCGATGATAAATAGTGTTTATTTTAAATCAAAAAATTGAGCAATTAATTCAGTGGCAACAGCAGGCTCAGAAAAACGAAATTACGCTGGGATCGTAGTCTTCCGGGGGCTTGAATCCCAGGAATTCGATACAGGTAGCGGCTACTGAGCTGATGCCGAGGCCTTCTTTTAATTTCGCCTTATATTCGCCTTTTGATTCGGGGTCGTATATTATGAATGGAACAGGGTTCAGTGAATGGCTTGTTTTTGCTTCAACGGTTCCATTTTTATTTTTCACGAGGTTTCCATTTTTGTCATGCTGATACATGTCATCGCAGTTCCCGTGGTCAGCGGTCAATATAAGCACTCCTCCGGCCTTTTTAACTGCTTCAGCGAGTCTTTTTACTCCGATATCAACGGATTCGACTGCGATTATTGTAGACTCGTAAATGCCGGTATGCCCGACCATATCACCGTTAGGGTAGTTCAGCCTTATGAAATTATATTTTCCGCTTTCAATAGCTTTCACGACTGCGTCGGTAATTTCTGCCGACTTCATCCATGGCCGTTGTTCGAACGGGATGACATCTGATCTTATTTCCACGTAGTCTTCGAGGGTTTCATTGAATTTGCCCGTCCTATTGCCGTTATAAAAATAGGTTACATGCCCATATTTTTGGGTTTCGCTTATAGCCATGATTTTTACACCGGAAGCGCACAGGTATTCGCCTGAGGTTCTTTCGAGAGCCGGAGGATTGACGAGGTACTTTTTCGGAACTTTCATGTCTCCATCATACTCCATCATTCCTGCGTAAAACACTTTTGGGCGCGGGGCTCTGTCAAATTTGTCAAAGTTGTCTTCTTCAAAAGCGGCTGTGATTTCGAGAGCTCTGTCTCCTCTGAAGTTGAAAAATATTACAGAATCGCCATCCTGAATTTTTCCCGCAGGGTTGCCTGCATCATCCTGAATTACGAATCCGGGCAGATCCTGGTCTATTGCCTTTGTTTCTTTCCTGAGCGTTTCTATTGCCTCTTTTGCGGATTTGAAAAAGCGGCCATTTCCGTGAACATGGATATCCCAGCCTTTGCGAACCATATCCCAGTTTGCTCCGTACCTGTCCATGGTTATCTGCATTCTTCCGCCGCCCGAAGCGATTTTGGCGTCGCATCCGCTGTCTCTCAATTTTTTCAGATACTCTTCGAATGGCTCTACATAAAGGAGAGCGGAAGTTTCAGGGACATCTCTTCCATCCAGGAGGATGTGAACTCTTATTTTTTTAACACCCTCGGCTGATGCTTTGTTCATCATTGCCTTTAGATGGTCAATATGGCTGTGCACATTCCCGTCTGAAAAAAGGCCGAGAAAGTGAAGCATTGAATTATTTTTTTTACAGTTGGCAATAGTTTCTTTCCAAACTTCTCCCTCGAATATCTGGCCGGTGGCTATTGCTTTGTTTATAAGCTTTGCGCCCTGCGCAAATACTCTGCCGCAGCCGATCGCATTGTGCCCGACTTCGCTGTTTCCCATGTCTTCATCACTGGGAAGACCTACTGCTGTTCCATGCGCTTTGAGTTTTGTATTCGGAAGGGTTTTTAACATATTTTCAAGCGTGGGCTTGTATGCGTTTAGGAAAGCATCTCCGTCTTTATATTTGCCAAATCCTACTCCGTCCATGATGCACAGGACTAAAGGACCTCTTCTTCCTTTGAATTTTGGATTTTTTCCAAGCGGGTTTAACATAGGTTTTCCTCGATTTTCATTTGAATATTTTAAATTATACTGAAACTTTATTTACTATAGAATAGCATGTTGCTATAATAAGCACTGTTTCTATTTCTGAATAAGTATACTACGTTTTTCTGGAAATAGTCAAATATATTTTAGGTTAATAGCATTTGATTGTGCATAACGGAGGTAAAAAGATATGCGTTTTTTAAAAAAGATGAGTTTGACGGGTTTGGTTCTTTTTTCATTGTGCCTGGTAGTTTTTGCGGATGATGCTGGAGCTGTTAAGTCAACGCCAAAAGTGCCTGCAGATAATGGACAGCAGCAGAAGTTGAGCGAATCTTTAAAAGAAACCGACCTGGAAATTAGAATAAGGCAAAAAATAGAAAAGGAACTACAGGACAAGGAAGATCTTGCTAATTCTCCAGTAAAAGGGACAAGCGCGCTTCAGGAAAAACAGCCATGCTGGCGCGTCGCATTGATGTACATTCCAAACAGAATGATAGATTTGAGTGACATTATTACAATAGATGCCGGAGTAGGGCCGGAGGCAAGTTTTGAAATGACCTTCACAAAGTGGGGACAGTTCGGAGGAAGCTACGGCGATAAATATTTTATCGAAAAAGGATTTAACCGTCAGTACGGCGGAGGGTATTCAAGCGGATACAACGGAGCTTTTATGTGCTGGAATTCCGAGGAGCAGGTTGTTGATTATGTTTACGGGACAGTAAAGCCCTATGTAAACTTAAACGAAGATAATTCTTCAAAATCATGCCCCGGCAAAGAGCCATACAAGAGCAAGGTTGTTGATTTTTGGCGCATAGGAGTAAGGGCGGGCTGGATTATTGATTTTGGATTTAATATTCATCCGACAGCTGTTGCCAATTTCTTTACGGGATTTTGTTTCTTAAGACTTACAAACACAAACGATTTATAAGGTAAAAACTAAGGTAATTTTTAATGCAAAAAGATGAAATAAAAAGATATATTGCGGAACTATTGAATAAGGGTGTTTCACTCTCTGACATACAGAAACAGCTCCGGAGTGAAAAAGGCGTAACCATGACTTTTCTTGACTTGCGTCTTATGGTATCTGAAATTGAAAATATTGACTGGTCAAAGCTGCAGCCGGAAGAAAAACCAAAAGAGCCCAAAAAAGTTGATCCTGAAAATGGTGTTTTGCCGGATGATGAAGATGAGGCTATAGGAGCTAATGACGAAGATGCGGCAGCCGGAACGACAGTCGTCGAGTTGAGCAGGCTTACAAGGCCGGGAACAGTCGCCAACGGTTCAGTAAAATTCGCATCAGGCGTTAAGGCCAACTGGACAGTAGACCAGTACGGCAGATTGGGGATCGATAAAGCTACAGGAGAACCTACTCCGCAGGATATTAAAGAATTTCAGACGGAACTTCAAAAAATGCTTTCCCAAGGAAGGTAGGTAACTCTCATTCTTGTAAATAATTTTTCCAATACTTTTTTGTCAACGAATTTTACGAATTGAACGAATCACTAAATCAATCTTTCATTCTCTGTGGTAGAAATGATATAAGAGTTCAGTAAAGTATGTGGAGGGACGAGCTTTTACCATGCGTTTTAGCAAGGCCGTCTCGTCCGACTAATAGCGGTTCCGACGAAGCGGAACCCTCCACCATGTATTTCATTGAATACGTACGAAATGATCCTGCGATAGCAGTATGTGCTTCCGATGTTTTTAAAGATATTTAAGCTATCTCTTATAGTTCGCTAAATTCGCGTAATTCGATGACAAGTATGTGGTTGTTTTTAATCAGAAAGTTGAGCACTGTTAGTTTCTATTAACACAGTTAAGGTTCGAGAAAGCTTCTTTAAGCCTGGCGATCATGGATAGCTGGCCTGCTCTTAACCAGACTCTCGGATCGTAATATTTTTTGTTAGGTTTGTCCGCGCCTTCCGGATTTCCGAGCTGTCCCTGGAGGTATGCTTCATTCTTCTTGTAAAAGTCGAGAACGCCTTTCCATGCAGCCCATTGAGTATCAGTATCGATATTCATTTTGACGACGCCGTATGAAACAGCTTCTCTGATTTCTTCAAGGAGTGAGCCTGACCCGCCATGAAAAACGAAATTAACAGGATTTTTGCCTGTTTTAAGCTTTTGCTCAATGTATTTCTGTGAGTTGTCAAGGATCTTGGGGGCAAGTTTTACATTGCCAGGCTTATAAACGCCGTGAACATTTCCGAAAGATGCAGCGATTGTGAAGTTAGGACTGATTTTTTCCAGTCTTTCATACGCGAGCGCAACATCTGCCGGTTGAGTATAAAGAGCCGAATTGTCTATTCCCGTATTGTCAACGCCATCTTCTTCTCCGCCAGTACAGCCCAGCTCTATTTCAAGAGTCATTCCCATTTTGCTCATTCTGGCAAGGTACTTTTCAGCGGTGCTGATATTCTCTTCAAGCGGTTCTTCTGAAAGGTCGAGCATATGCGAACTGAATAGGGGCTTGCCGCAGGTTTTTAAATGTTTTTCAGAAGCATCAAGCAGCCCGTCTATCCATGGCAGAAGTTTTTTTGCGCAATGGTCAGTGTGAAAAATGACAGGAACCCCATAGTATTCAGCCAAAGTATGAACATGTTTTGCAGCCGCAATTGATCCGAGCACGTCCGGCCTGGCCTTCTCTGTTTTTAATCCCTTTCCGGCAACGAAGATGCCGCCGCCACTTGAAAGCTGGATGATAACAGGAGAGTTAACTTCCTTTGCAGCTTCCATTACCGCGTTCATGGAATCTGACCCTACGCAATTTACTGCAGGAATAGCGAATCCTTCATGTTTAGCAATTCTGAAAATTTCCTGAACTGCTACGCCAGTTGCTACGCCGGGAGCAACTTTACTTAAAACTTTCTCAGTCATTTTTGCTTACCTCTAGAAGATTATGGTTAATAACTTATTTAAAAAAACGCACCCGTGATTCCAATTCTAGCATAAGTCCTGACAATTCTCCAACATTTTATTCAAAATCTAGCAGGTGGGTTCTTTACAGATTGGGAAAAAACGCTTCTTTCAGTTGTGTCGCAAATTCCTTTTGAAGAGTTCTGGCATGTTTCTTTTTTCTATTTCACGGGCTTCCGCCTATCTCCCGAAGATGAGAGACTACACGCCGAGACAGGCACTTTACGTCTATTCAGTGGTTCGTGGTTCGTAGATCGTGGTGCGTCTGGTAGGGACAGATCGCCGAGCTGTCCGTTTATATTGGTGAACCAGTTGGCGGGTAAGAGTTCAGATAAAGATGTTACCAACCTCAAAACGGCTGGTTTCTTTTTTTAGTATTTTGCAGTTCCGACAACCTTGCTAAAACTAAAAGTGTCGCCACTCCCTGCGTGGGGGCTTGATCTTTATGTGATAAAGTTTTCCACGGGCTCACGCCCGTGGAATAGAAAAAAGATACATAACCAAGTTCTCCTAAAAGGAGTTGCGACATAAATGCTTAAAAAGAATACCGGCACTCAAAGGTGCTGGGAAGATCATTTTTACCACAGAGAGAAATCTTTGTGTCGTTGTGCCTCCGTGTGAGAAAATCAAGCTGTTTGAAACCCTAAACTTTAGTATCTAGGAAAAAAAATCGCTCAGCTGATGAAAATTTTATACTTCTCAAGCTATAATCAGGTACAGTTAATGTTATTAATCGTAAGAGTTCAGTAAAGTATGCCACAATGGGGTCGATAGATCTTCTCGATACGTCCCTCATAAATTCCGCCACGGAATTTATTCGTGGCACTCGAAGAACGCAAGTGCCTCTCAGGTTCCACGATGGATTCGGTTTCCGAATCGTATCGAGGGAAGACAAACTAGACGTAGTTTACTGAATATTTACGATAAAAGTTGGTGGCAAGAGCCGGAATCGAACCGGCGACACAAGGATTTTCAGTCCTCTGCTCTACCAGCTGAGCTACCTCGCCACAACAATTGAAGCGAATACTTGACTATTCTTTTCTTTTATTGCAAGTATTTTTCTTAAAAAAACAATTATTTACACCTGCAATATTATAGAAAGATCATTGATAATTCTCTTTAATTGATATAATTAAACAGAATAATGTAGCTTTATAGCAAAACTTAGATGGTTAGAGTTGGATAATTACTCCCCCATAACGCCATTTAAGTAATACCTTTTAATAATTTTAGGAAAAACATGTTAGCAGATTATCTTTCTTTCGCGGTTATGATTCCAGGTTCATGGGAAATACTGATATTTTTCACGGCAATTGCTGATATCGTAACAATAATTCATATACTAGGAAATAAGCACGACGAACCGACAAGTGCTATCCTGTGGATTTTTATAATAGCAAACTTTCATGCTGCGGGAATTATCATCTACCTTCTGTTGGGGATTAACCGTCTAAAAACCACTGGACTTAAAATAAGCAAAGCGAATAAGTCCATGAAAGACGCAAGAGAGAGTAAAAACGGCTCTTTCCTTCCCTACCTGAATTGGGTAAGTTCATTTAACAGCAAAACAGATAAAGAATACATGCAGATATTAGATAGGTTGCTGCCGGACACATATCCTACGGGAGGAAATAAAGTAGAGCTTCTCGAGGACGGAACCCACGTATATCCGGAGATGATGGCAGCAATAGAAAATGCAAAAAAACATATCCATTTACAGTCCTTTATAATAGTTGATGATGAGTTTGGAAATAAGATATTTGAAGCATTGGAACGTAAAGCAAAGAATGAAAATGTGAAAGTAAAGGTTCTGTTCGATAGGCTGGGAAGTTCCAAAGCATACTCTTCTCACTTCTTTAAGAAATGGACAAAAAATAATCCCAACTTTGAAATAATGGTTTTCTCCAAATTCAACCTGCTGATACCCTACAGGATACAATTGAGGAATCATAGAAAAATTCTTGTTTGTGATGGTGAAGTAGCATTTGTCGGGGGAATAAATATAAGCGTCGAAAATGATGCAACCTTAAAATCAAAATACATCCATGATCTTCATTGTAAAATCACAGGTCCTTCTGTTGGGGAATTTCAATTTTCGTTCTTAAAGGACTGGAGTTTTGCCACAAAAACAGATCCTGAAATTTTATTATCGGAAGGCGATTATTTTGCCAATCCAAAAAAAGAAGGCAATGCAGTAGTGAGAATAATTCCTTCAGGCCCTGGACAATCTTACGAAGCAACAAAAAAGCTGTTCATGACGATCGCAGCAACTGCAAAAAAAACCTTATGGATAATTACACCATACTTCGTTCCTGACAAATCATTTCTGGATGCTTTATGTATTGCTGCTGCAAAAAATGTCGATGTCAGAATACTAATACCTGAAAACAATAATCATTGGTATGTAAAGTGCGCATCTAAAAGTCTTTACGACAGATTACTGCAGGCAAACGTAAGAATATTTGAAAAAAAAGGTATGTTTTCGCATATAAAGGCTGTTCTTATTGACGGACACTGGGCCATGATGGGGTCAAGCAACTGCGATGTGAGGAGTTTTAAACTAAACTATGAGATAGACTTCATTACAGAGGGAGAAGATTTCGTCAATAGTCTCCATCTGCAGTTTTTGTCTGAGTTTGAAGAGTCGGAGGAAATAACTTTACATGACAGAGAGAAAAGGTCTGGAATAGAAGAAATTCTGGAAAACTTCTGCTCTTTATTTATTCCTGTGCTCTAGCAGTTTTAGGGCAAAGCCAGACAAACTGCTAGAAGTAAAAAAATATACATTAATGAGGAGAACGCAAGTTTAGTTATGGCACATTTTTTATTTTAACTCTTATACCTACTGCTGCTGCTATAAGGATGAATGCACCGGACAGTACAACTCCATAAAGGCTGTCATCAAAATAAAAGTAATGAATTATTGGACCAAAAACAAATGACAGTAATGTTCCTGGAAGTGAAATAAATATATTAAGGATTCCCATATAAGCGGCAGTTTTATCGTGAGATATAATTTGACTCAATATTGAAAAAGGTAAAATATTGAGTCCAGCTATCATTATTCCAATTCCAATCATTGACCAGATCACCCCATATTGTGTATTAAAAAAGTAAACACTCATAGCGCCAATTCCACCGCACAACAGAGTTAATAGAAGTGTATATTTTTCTGTAATTTTCCTTGATATATAGGGAATTAAAAAAGAAACGATGAATTGTATTATCGCATACACAGCAAAGCATATTCCGGTCCATTGTATACCTAAATCATGACCTGTTATTCCTGAACTATTTTTAAATATATTTTCGTTTATCATTACAGGAAAATACATAAATATTCCCATAAGCCCCAGCCAGGCAAAAAACTGTATAATGGATAAATTGACCATTTCTTTGGGCATTTTTGTTATATCTTTTAACATTTCCAAAAATATGTTATTACTCTTTTCTGGGTGAACAAAATCTTTTGATATTTTTAGATCTTTACTATATGCAGTAGTCAGTATTGCCGTAATAACCATAGCTACAGCTCCAACCGTAAATGATATTGTTACAAACTCAGGTATTATATTTGTACGCTTCGTTCCAATTTTAAATATGTTAGTTAATAACCAGGGGAAGCATGCAGAAATAATTGAACCAAGCGCTATTATTATTCCCTGAACAGAAAATCCCAATGTCATTTGCTCATTAGACAAACCATCCGTAGTAAATGCTCTAAGCGGTACCATTGCCATATTAATCGCAAAACTAAAAGCACAAGCTAATAAAACAATTTCCCACAACATTGAACAGCGTGGAATTAAGAATAAAGCCATAGCAGACACTAGCATTCCAATTAATATATATGGTTTCCTCCGGCCAAACCTTCCATTTGTTCTATCACTGACAATACCAACTAGCGGCGGTATCAGCAAACCACCTAGAGGGAACGCTAGAAATAGTATGGGGATTTGTGCCGTTTTTGCACCAAAATATCCATAGATAATAGATATGTTTGCAAGCTGAAGAGTAAACCCTATTTGTATTCCAAACCAGGCTATATTTTTTATTATCAAACTTTTTATATTTTTATAATTTCCCATTATACATCCATAACCATATTATCTTTGGCAGCTATAGTTTTCATGAATACATTTTTAGCAGCTTTCAGAGCTTTGTTCTTTAATGCATTTGAATAGCGATTTGAATCGAAATGTGTAAGCGCAAGTTTTTTGGCGTGTGCGTCTAGTGCTAATTTAGCCGCTTCTTCCGGGTTTAAATGAGGCCAGCCAGGATTATTTTCCCCTACTCTATGAGAACATTCTGTAATAAGTAAATCTGATGCATCCGCTAATTCTAGCATATTCTCACAAACACCAGTATCCGTACAGTATGTTATTTTTTTGTTGTCTATTTCTATACTTATACCCAGCGTATATACAGAATGTTTCATAGGCAATACATGTATCTTAAACGGGATTTTGCCTGTCTCTTTTGGAAGTTCATATAATTTTACAGGATATGATAGGTGGTCTATATTGATGCTATACGGAGGACAAATTACATCAGCAAAAAGAGATTTGTGATTGTCTGCTAGTAGTATATTTAGACCTTTTTTAAAGTTAAATTTTGAGATAGAATGAATTCCGATAATGTGGTCCAAATGCAAATGACTAATAAATAAAAATGTGTCCTTTGTGCAATCCGTGTATTCATCAAGTTTTAATAGTCCATTTCCAGCGTCTAAGATAATGTCAAAATTATTCGTAGAAATTAAGGTAGAAACAGTGTTACCTATTTTTGAATCATACCCGCCGGCAGTTCCGAGAAATACAACTTTAATCATTTTTACCTAATAGATTCTTGTATATCGAGCAATATTGTTGAGCAATAACTCTCCAATCATAACGCTCAATCATATCTTCCCTAGCCTTTTTGCCTATCTTTTTTAAGTGCAGAGGGGCAGCAAGAAGTGTATCAATTTTATGAGCAAATAGTTGAGAGTTTTCGGCATTGACTAAAAAACCAGTTTCCTCATTTTTTATGATATCTTTCATTCCTCCAGTATTATTTGCTATGACGGGAGTTTCACACGCCATAGCCTCAATATTTACAAGACCAAAGGGTTCGTATATTGAAGGGACAATGATAAGCATAGCGTGAGAATATAAACTGATAATTTCTTCCTTTATGTAGGTGTCCTTGTTTTCAATTATGACAATATCTCTATTTAACTTTAATAATTTATCCTTGATGCTTCTGTCATATTCATCACTATCGGCTTTTCCCAAGCACAAGACAATCTGAATATTGTTTTTCATTAGCGATATAGCATTTATCAAGTGTTCTATGCCCTTTTGCTTACTTTTTCGTCCAACAAAAAGTATGTAGTCTTTCTTGATGCCATATTTTGTTAAAACCTTCTCACAAAAGGTTTTTTTATAAATTATTGTATCTACCCCTGCTGGTATAATTGATATCTTATCTTCCGGCACATCATGACATGCAATTAGATCATTTTTCATGTCGGTTGTAAACGCTACAAGCTTATCTGCATTTTTTATGCAGAGATCTTCTATATAGGAAGACACTGCATATTCATTTGCTGTTGCTTCTTTTTTCCATGGCCGAAGCTTTTCAAGACTTGTTGGGGTAAAAACAAGAGGAATATTATACCTTTTCTTTAGAAAAACAGCGCCCAGCGAAGTATGCCATGGAAAAGCATGAACTATATCAGCACGCCGATCCACCATAGCTATTGAATTAAACAATACCTTTAATATTTTGTTAGAGTTATCTTCTTTTATATTGCAGTCATAGCCGGTTACAGAGAGGGATGGCGAAATTTCCCTTTGCTCGTGTCCAAAGTATCTAACTTCAACATTTATTAGTTTTGACAAAAAAACGGATAACTCTCCGACCAATACCCCTGCTCCTCCATAATGGTGTGGAGGATATTCTTGAGTTAATATAGTTAATTTCATTTAATCCCTTCCTAGTAATAACGATTACGCTCACACACCCGAAGATGTCGTACAGAAATACATTCGGCAGAGTATTGAGAATAAGTTTTTTTGTTTTGCCTCATTGTCATTATTTCTTAAGCGCTCTAAATTTTCTCTAATTTAGAACTATTTATATTGACAATTCGAAGCAATATACTTTTGTTTTTCAAAAAAACTACATTATTCAAAAGAAGTTGGAAATACTTTTTACGCAAGAATGGCATTCGGAAAAGAGAATTTTGTTTTCACAAGCCCAGTGTCTCAGCGGGAAAACTAATCTTAATTAGGAAATTCTCGCCGAATTTTTATTCAGAAGCTCCATTAGCTTATCGGCAGGATTTTTAATTTTACTGAGAAATATCATAGCAGCAATAATATAAGGTTTATAGCTGGCTTCCTTATAAAGAGAAGTTCTGTATTTATCAAATACTGAGGCAGAAACCTCACCCTCTTTACAGCTTACGCTACTGATGTCTGCAGGCAGGCAATGCATATAGAGTGCTTTACCTTCTTTTGTTGTCACCATAAGTTTTTCTGTGCATTCCCAATCTTTGTGGGAGGCATTCTGTTTGAGAAGTTCTTTTTCAAGCGCCTTGATACCATCAAAATCGCCTTTGCCATAAAGGTTTGTTCTTTTCTCCATTGCCGCAAATGGCGCCCAGCTTTTGGGATAGACAATGTCGGCATTTTTGAAAGCTTCCTTTATACTGTTTGTTTTTATGAATACGCCGCCACTTTTTTCACTGTTTAATTTTGCTACTTCTTCAACCTCTTTCATTACTTCATACCCCTTGGGATGGGCAAGAACTACCTCCATGCCAAAACGTGAAAAAAGTCCAATAATTCCCTGGGGAACTGAAAGCGGTTTCCCGTACGACGGGGAGTACGCCCATGTCATGGCAATTTTTTTACCCCTCAGATTTTCTGCTCCTCCAAAATGATTAATTAGATGAAGGGCATCTGCCATTGATTGTGTCGGATGGTCTATGTCGCATTGAAGGTTGACAAGCGTAGGTCTCTGTTCGAGGACTCCGTCAAGATATCCCTGACAAACAGATTGGGAAAACTCTTGCATGTAGGCATGACCTTTCCCAATGTACATGTCGTCACGAATTCCGATTACATCTGCCATAAAAGAAATCATATTGGCTGTTTCTTTTACTGTTTCTCCGTGGGCTATCTGGGATTTGCCTTCATCAAAATCTTGGACTTCAAGACCGAGGAGATTACAGGCGCTGGCAAAGCTGAACCTGGTTCTTGTTGACTGATCTCTGAAAATAGAAATTCCGAGGCCGCTGTCGAATATTTTTGAAGAAATGTTATTTTCTCTCATGCCTCTTAAAATTTCTGCGACCATAAATACTGCGGCTATTTCGTCATCCTTTTTTTGCCATGTATGAAAAAAGTCATTCAAATACATTCCTTTTGATTTTTTACTAGCCAAAAATTTTATGCTTTCTTTTAGCCCTGTTTTATCCATTTTTTTATTCTCCCTCTTCTTATTTGTCATGTTAAATAGTTGCTATTGCCTCAATTTCTACGAGCGCATCCTTAGGCAATCGTGCAGCTTGCACACAGCTTCTGGCTGGAAAAACACCTGTAAAAAACTGGGCATAAACTTCATTCATTTTTGCAAAATCGTTCATATCCTTAAGGAAAATAAGCACCTTTACAACATTTTCCATACCGGTTTCAGCAGCTTCTAGAATTGCTTTAATATTTTCAAGAGACTGTGTTGTCTGTGCTTCTATCCCATCAGGCATTTGCCCTGTTTTTGAGTCAATAGGCAGCTGCCCTGATGTAAACACTAATGCATTGGATTTTATTCCCTGTGAATATGGGCCTATAGCGGCAGGAGCCCTGGTTGATATTATCGGTTCCTTTTTCATGAAAACCCCTTATTTAATTATAAATATTTATTTATATAAACTGATACAAAATGATCAGTGACATATTGTTTTCTTATCCAGAGAATATGTGTGTGCCGGACTCTCCTTTTACTGCTTTGCCTAATGATTCTGGAGAAGTAATAATGGCTTCAGTCCCTCCGTTTTCTAGGAATTTTATAGCCGCCTGAATTTTCGGAAGCATGCTGCCTGACGCAAAGTGCCCTTCAGCCATATATCTTTTAGCATCTTCAACTGTTATTTTATCGAGAGTTTTCTGATCCGGCTCCCCGTAGTTCAGGAAGACATTTTCGACGCCTGTCGAAATAATAAGCACAGCTGCCCTAAGATTAGATGCGAGAAGGCTTGATGCAAAATCTTTATCTATTACGGCATCAACACCTTCCATGATTCCATCACTATTTTCAAATACAGGAATACCCCCGCCGCCCACGGCTATCACACAAAATCCGGCGGATATTAGAGTCTTTATTGCTTCAAGTTCTATGATTTCAACCGGCTTTGGGGATGCCACGACGCGTCTATATCCTCTTCCGGCATCATTCGCAAATGTCCAGTCAGGATTATTTTTCATCATTTCCTTAGCCTGTTTTTCGGAATAAAAACTGCCTATAGGCTTGGATGGTTTTTGAAATGCCTGATCATTCCTGTCAACCGATACCTGGGTAACTATAGTAATGGCGGACTTATTAAGTTTTCTTTTTTTGAATTCATTATCAAGAGCCTGTTGGATTTGGTATCCTATCGCACCCTGGGTATCAGCGTCGCAGCTGACTAGTGGAACATCGTGCATTTTTGCTACTTCTGCCGCTATTTCCGATCTTCTAAGAATAAAACCTACCTGCGGGCCATTTCCATGACTTACTATGACTTCATAACCTTGAGCGATCAGATCGGCTATATGAGATGCCGTTTCACAAATTGCGCCGTACTGATCCTGTACAGTTTGATGTTTGGAATCTCTTATAAGAGAATTTCCACCTATTGCAACTATAGCAAGTTTTTTCATGCTAATTCTTTCCCATCTACTGTCCTATTTAATTATTTACAGTATTCAGTGGTATAAACGTAAGGCATTACAGCGTACATTGCTGCAGCTTTGACAAGCTCGCTTTTCCATGTACGTTCATTAGGTGCATGAGCTTGGTCTTCGTGTCCCGGGCCGAACCCAACAACAGGAATTCCGTACCGCCCCATTATAGAAACGCCGTTCGTGGAGAACGTCCATTTATCAACAACGGGGTTCTGGTTAAAAAGTTTTTTATACGCATCTACGGCCGTTTTACAAGCAGGATGGGCTGAAGGAAGTACCCATGTTGGGAAAAAGCATTCAGTAGGATAGACAAGTCCAGTATATGCCGGCTTTGAATATTCGTACATTGTTACTTCAGCATTAGAACTCTTCACTGCGGGGAGATTTTTTATTTCCTGAATAGCAGATTGCCATGTTTCCCCATCTGTCAATCTTCTGTCAATAGAAATTGTGCATCCGTCAGCTACTGCGCACCTAGATGGCGAAGAAAAGAATATTTCTGATATAGTGAGCGTTCCTTTACCTAAAAACTCGTCATAGCTAAGGTGTTCATTCAACGCTTTAAGTTCATTGATAATAGGTCCCATTTTATATATGGCATTGTCGCCTCTTTCCGGGGCCGATCCGTGACAGCTTACCCCACGGGTAGTCACTTTTATTTCCATTCTGCCGCGATGTCCTCTGTATATTCTCAGAGACGTAGGCTCGGTGCTGACTACAAATTCAGGCCTTATTTTGCTTTTTTCGATAATATATTGCCAGCAAAGGCCGTCGCAGTCTTCTTCCTGAACTGTTCCTACCATTAAGACGGTGGCATCTTTTGCCAGGCTAAAGTCTTTTATAATTTTCCCTGCGTATACCATGGAAGCCATTCCCCCTTCCTGGTCAGAAGCGCCTCTTCCTATTATGATATCGCCTTCTTCTGCTCCTTTGTAAGGCTCATATTTCCAGTTTGTCATATCGCCGACACCCACAGTGTCTACGTGTGCGTCAAAGGCCAATAGGTGCTTTCCTGTACCAATATAACCAAGAATATTTCCCATCGGATCAATGTCAATTTTATCGAACCCGACCTTTATCATTTCTTCTTTTATTCGCTGAATAACTTTTTCTTCCTGGCAACTTTCGCTTGGTATCGCAATCATATCTCGAAGGAATTTTGCCATCTGTGGCTTGTATTCTTCCGCTTTTTTACAGATAGCTTTGAAATTGATATCCACTATTTATTCCTCCCTGGTTTATTGTAAGAAATAAAACTAATTCACTTTTTCAAGAACTGTATATTGCTGGCGTTTTTGAGCGGGTCTTAATTGTCTTAAATTATCGTAAGTTGTAATTTGACTTCGGGTAGAAGCATCACGAACTTTAGGCTTATGATATGTTCCATTATGACTTAATTTTCTACCGTTATAGTTGTCATTAAGTTGGGCGTTTAAAATATTCCACAACAGAGTCTGGTTAAATTTTTCTTCTATTGGATACATTATCTCTATTCTTCTGTCGAGATTTCTGGGCATCCAGTCTGAACTTGCCATGTAGAATTCAGCATTACCATTGTTTTCAAAATAGTAGATTCTGCTATGTTCAAGATAGCGGTCTACAATGCTTATAATATTTATATTTCCGGTATTAACTCCAGGTTTAAGGCAGCAAACTCCTCTTACAAGCAAATCTACCCTTACTCCGGCTTCAGCTGCGTTATAGAGATGTTCTATAATTTCAGTATCTACAAGCGAGTTCATTTTTGCTATAATTCTACCCGGTTTGTGTTTTGTAGAATTTCTAGATTCTCTGTCTATCAGTGAAATAAATCTTTCTCTTAAATTGAATGGTGCTACCGCTATTTTATTCCAATCAGGAGGTTCTGAATATCCTGTCATGACGTTGAATAACGACGAGATATCGGTGCATATGGCCGAGTCATTTAGAAATATTCCAATATCGGTATAGACTTTTGCTGTGGAATCATTGTAATTACCAGTGGAAAGGTGGACGTATCGTTTGATCAACCCATCTTCTTTCCTTACAATGAGGAGTGCTTTGCAGTGGATTTTTAGCCCTGCCACCCCGTAAATAACGTGAGCGCCTGACATTTCCAGCCGTTTTGCCCAGAGAATGTTTTTACTTTCATCAAAACGGGCTCTTAGCTCCACAATTACTGTGACTTGTTTTCCGTTCTCAGCAGCTTTCTGGAGCGCGTTTACGACGGGGGAATCACCGCTTACGCGGTACAGCGTCTGTTTAATAGCAAGCACATTTGGATCAATGGCAGCTTCATTCAAAAACTTTACGACATAATCGAAACTTTCAAATGGATGCAATATTTGAATAGCATGCCATTCTGATATTGCATCAAATATTGAATCATAGTTTTTCAAAATAGGCACTTCAAGCGCTTCAATTTTTTTATCAACCAGTCCCGCTCTCGCAACCAAGGGAATAAATTCGAAGAAACTTGCAATGTTAAGAGGCCCGTCTATTTCATATATTAGCTCTTCTGGAATTTGAAGTTTTTCCTTTAGCCATTCGGAGAGAATTCCTCCCGCGATTTTTGGTATTTCCAATCGTATGGCGCTTCTTTTTCTGCTCGTTTTGAGCGCTTGCTCCATGTGCGTCAAAAGGTCGGAATCAACTTCATCATCTATTTCGAAATCCATATCCTTTGTAATCCTAAAAGCAAAAGTGCTTAATATGGCACAGCCTGTAAACAGAGAATCGATATGTTCGATAATCAGATCTTCCAACAATAAAAATGCCTTTCCATGCTCAGTGTGGTTTACAGGTATGAATCTGGATATGGAGGTAGGAACCTCAACAAAACCGAAGCTCTCTTTTTCTTTCTTTGGCCTTTTTAGCCTGACTGCTATTTCGATAGCTTTATTATTTATTACGGGAAAAGGGTGCGTAGGATCAACCCCTACTGGAGTTAGAATAGGAAACACATACCTTTCAAAGTAGTACTTCAAACGTTTTTTTTCTTCACTCCTTACTTCATCAAGTTTAAGCAGGGATATGTTATTACTCTTTAACTCAGGCACGAGGTACTCTTTGAAATAGGTATATTGTTTTCGTACAAGTATCCTCGTCTTTGCGGTAACAGCTTTTAACTGTTCCTCCGCGTTCATTCCCGTTGGGTCATCAAGATAGATTTTCGATTCTATCTGCTGTTTAAGTCCAGCAACCCTTACCATAAAAAATTCATCGAGATTATTGCTGAATATTGCCATGAATTTAATTCGTTCAAGTATTGGATTTCCTTTATCAAATGCCTGATCCAATACTCTTGAATTGAAGCTTAACCAACTCAGTTCTCTGTTAATAAAGTGATTTTTACTTATTGCAGTTTTCATTATCTTCCAGTAATTCTTACCTTGTAGCCAAAAACTTCCTTGAACAGGTCTGCCTTCTTCTTGCTTGCCCAGTTTTCGAGGACTGTATCTACTATTCCGTCTACCACGACTTCCATAACTTTTTTCTTGTGATCAAACTTTATTTTTGAAATTTTAAAATTATGTATAAAGTCAAGAGCGTCGGCGACTCTGAGAATGGCTGCAAGGCTGCTTATTCTTACTTTATCATAAGAGCTAAGAGCGATGTATTCTTCGTGCGTGTTTCTTGGAATTCCACGCCGATGATACCTTGCGATCAATGCTATTAGGTTTTTTTCGTACGAGTCTATCCCTGGAATGTGGCTGTTTTTTATAAGATATTGGCTGTGTTTATGGTACTTTCTTGTATCTACATAAATTCCTATATCATGCAGGTAAGCGGCTACTTCAAGCAGCAAAGCATCGGATTCTGAAAGCCCATGCAAAAATTGAGTATTTTCAAAAATAATTCTGGACATTTCTGCTACATCTTCTGCGTGTTCAGAATTGTATCCGTACTTTTCCCCGAGTGTTTTTATACAAGACATAAGGTACGGAATAAAAGGATCTTTTCCTCCCGTTATTTGCCTTAGAAAGTCTCTTATTATTGCATCTCTCGTATTTACAGCAGGAATGACCAGTTTTTCTGCGTTAGAAGAGTGAAAGAAATGGTAAAGAATAGCACAGCACGGCTCCAGACTTTGAGCCAGGGTATCGGATATTTTATAAATTTCTGCAATTGCTTCAGGAGTTAACGATGAAACTTTATTGTAAATAATATCGAAATTCTCTTTTGTAAGGTATTTGAGTCCGGTTTTACCATTATCAAGTTCTTCTGCAAAATGGAGCAATGCTCGGACAGAAGAGCCTGTGCCGACAATCAATCCCTCATTTAAGTCTACTGTGGAATGGGTAATTAAGTCACGGGTAGCAGACTCAACAAATGGCCTTATTACCTCTTTTAGCTGGGTTGTGCTTAACGGACGTTCCAATTCTTCAAGGAGCCTCAAAGAACCAAGCCTGGTATTTTCTGCGCTCTTAAGAATCCCATTTTCTATAAACAGAACTTGAGTCGCACCGGTACCAATAGAACATATCAGAGAATTTTTGTTGAAAAATCCCAGGGATTCATCGATAGTGTCCCTTAAAGCCATAAAAACTATCCTGGCTTCTGCAGACGCCTCCAGCTCTTCAAGCTTTATTCCGCTTAAACGTTCGACTCTCTCTCGAAAAAGTTCACTATTTGACGCCTCTCTTACCGCAGACGTTGCAACGGCCTTGATAAATTTAACCTTATACTCTTTTATGACTGAAGCGTAGTCTTTAAGTATCTTGCCAACTAAAAAGGTATTTTCAGTACTTATCTTCCCCTTTGTAAATACATCCATACCAAGCGGTGCGACCTGTGTGAGCCGTTCAAGCGTTTCATATTTTTTGCCATCTTCCGCTACCTGAACTATCTCTAGTCTGGCAAAATGAGCGCCTACATCTATAATCGCGATTGGCCCGTTGATACTACTCATAAAAATGCTTCAAAAATAACATGAACAGTGGATTAATATCCGTAAACATATAGTTCGTTCACTTATTTTCAATAATTAAAAATATATCAATTATTAGAAATATTCTTATTCACCAACATCCATCATCATAACACTATTATCAGGTGCAGTTTTGCATACTTGACTACCTGTAATATCAAAAGCGCTAATCGTCGGTTGACTGAGTGTTTCTATTACATCTGTGATGTCAACGGTTATTAAGTCGCCAATATAGAAAGAGTTACTCATGCTTGCTACGTTTTCCGGGTCTATATTTTGTTTATACCTATCCACGGTATCGTATACGTTTACGTTTATGCAAGATTCCTTATATTTTAATTTTTGAAATTCTTTCCTCACACCTTCTAAGGCTACCCACCAATCTTTCGTGTTACATTCATTACCAAACTTAGTAATAGCTCCAGGACTAATAATGTTTACAAATATCCGTTCATATCCTAGATATGATAGTATGCCAGTTAGGTAGTGAGACTGCAATCCAGCGTCATTATATAATGCGGTATGGATTATTGTACTCTCTGTTTGATGTATACTCATTATATTGTCAGCTTGCCTTACAATTGACAAAAACAGACCTAAAGATTGAGTCTGATCCCAAGTAAACAGAGAAGAATGCTGTTGGTATAATGCAGCTGGATAGATGTACTGAACATGTAACATGGCAGCCACTATTCGTCTTACGGTTAGAGGAGTTATTTTGGTCAATCGCTATGTTGCATTTATTAAATCTTCTCTTTCTCCTATTGCTGGCAAGGTTAGATATGGTCCTAGCCGCTCTTCTATGAGTTTGCAGTCAGAATACGGTTGTCCTAATCTTATTTCTAATGGCTCAAGAACAGCAGCGTTAGCGCTTAGTGTTATAAACAACATCAAAGATGTTGCTAGTATGCCTAGTGAAAGACGCAATGATTTTTTCATAAAATTCGATTCTCCCTTTTTGAAACTGTGTTTGTTTTAATTTTTGTTTATGATTGTTTTTTCTCGCGTATGTTAACTCTCTATCTTTACGCGTTTTAAAATGATAAAATCTCACATTATTTTTCCCGGAAAACATACTTTTCTTGTTTTTTGTTGATCCGCAATGATTTTTAATATTTTAAACTATTTTTTTGCGAGGTTTTATCTCTTTTTATTAACGAGTAAGGGTTTTTGCAAAAAACCCTCGCACAGCTATTAAGGGTAAATATGTATGCCAGACAGTATGGGTGATTGCTGATTTATTTCTTAAATCTAGCCGACTTTGCCAAAACTTTTAATAGCCAAAAAACAAATTCTTATGCAATCTATGTTTATCGATAATATATAGTAGAGGCAATTGACAAATTGACCTTCTGGTTTTTCATGATAAGTTTAAGGTGAAGATATTTATAACCGGTTCTTGTAAAATGAAACTGATTGATGAAATAACACAATTGATAAAAGAAGAAGCTGGAAGCTCAAAACATATCTACCTTGATAACGAGACTAAAGAAGTTTTCTTTTTAAAACAGAGTGCAAAAATATCTCAGGATAGGTCTTTTGATGACGGCGTTAAAATCCCTAAAAGTAGTCACAAAGAAAGTGGAGATGTCGATATTATGCGTAAACAACATGTTCCTAAAGAAAGTCTTATAAACTGTTCTAATCTGTCTTTTGAACAAATGCAAAATGAAATAAACAATTGCAAGCGCTGCGGACTTTGCGATTCAAGAACAAATACCGTTTTTGGGGAAGGAAATCCAAAAGCTGAACTCATGTTTATAGGTGAAGGTCCTGGCAGGGATGAGGATGAACAGGGAAGACCCTTTGTTGGAAAATCCGGTCAGCTTCTGACAAAAATGATAAATGCCATGGGATATCAAAGAGAGGATGTCTATATAGCAAACATAGTCAAGTGCCGTCCTCCAAACAATCGAGCCCCATTGCCCAATGAAGCAGAATTCTGCCTGCCTTTTCTTCTAAGACAGATAGAAATAATAAACCCGAAAGTTATTATACTGCTCGGTGCAGTTCCTTTAAAGTACCTGCTTAATAAAACCGGAATAACAAAAATACATGGCGAATGGTTTGATTTTAACGGTATAAAGACCATTGCATCTTTCCATCCGGCATTTTTACTCAGAGATCCACGTCAGAAAAAACCAGCTTGGGAAGACCTGCAGAAAGCTATGAAGGTGCTGGGAAAATCAGCTAAACCTCTTTCTGAAAATTAAAGCAGATTTTTTTTGAGCACTCCACGTCTATGGAAATGGCAGGAGATAGAGGTTCTTCTCCCAAGCGAAGAGTAAAAAAAGCATCACTTTAAAACTGTAGTGTACTTTGCCGAGCCAGTTGCTCAGATGGTGGTTATACCCATTCTTGCAACTGGATATGCACACTCCGCCAACGTCTTACTCGAATAGTAAATCTAAGATTCCTAAACTGTAATTTTATTTATATAAGGTACTGAGTTTGAGTTATTATTTTTACTTTTCATTTCGGCGAAGAGGCACTTTTAGTAATGTCTCCTTTTTCCCTTGTCCCAGTAAGACTCAACCTGATGAACATAGGTTCTATGTTGTGTTTCCTTTTTAATCTGATATGACATCTATAACCTCCTATAATTGTAGTATATACCACTATTTTTTAATAAACTATAACAGGCTAATTATCAAATCATTTCTTAAAATAGGATTAAGATTGGTAAGAATTACTCAATTCAGAAGGTTTACAATAAACTCAATGAATATTGTTTTTAGTTTTTACATGAAAAAAGCAGATACTGCTATCTGCTTTTTTTTAATTTTGAAAATTTTACTTACTTCGCGAAATAAGCAGCTTTCTTAGTTTCGAGAAGCGCCCCAACCTGATCGAAATCAATCGGAGCATATCCTTTTTCTTCCAGCATCGCACAGAACTCAAGCCATGCTTGATGATTCCAGCAACCGTTATTCTTCTTCACGAAGTTCATAACAAGATTAGTGCGGGAAAGTTTCTGGAGGTTTTCAACTTTTTTATCTACACCCATAATCAACCCCTTCCTTTTTTAACATTTTATTGTTTCACAGTACGCCGACAACGCTCAACCCGTACGATGTCAACTTGTATGTACTGAATACACTATTTAGTTAATGGTAACTTGCTCTTTGAAAAAGTCAAGCAACTTTTTTTCGCTATTTTTAATCATCAAAATCAGGTCCAATAGATTTCGGAAGCTTGAGCCGTGACTTTCTCTTCGAAAGGACGGTCAACCATTCACCTTTATCAAGATCCACAACAGTATATTTTTCTTCGTCAGATTTTCTGTCATATCCTATCGTAGTATTAGGCGGAATCACATTATGCTTGTCAATAATGGCATTTTTAATTTTACATTTTTCCCCGATAATTACTCTATCTATCAATATTGAGTTCTTAACGTTCGCAAAGCTGTGCACTCTCACAGAGTTAAACAATATGGAATCCGTAACAGTGGCTCCAGATATAATACAACCGGCAGAAACTATGGAATTTATAGCTTTCCCAACCCTATCTCCTTCATTGTGCACAAATTTAGCAGGAGGCAGGCTCACGTTGTAATTATGAATAGGCCATCTTTCGTTATAGAGATCAAGCTGAGGAGAGGTTGCCCTCAAGTCCATATTAGCCTCAAAATACGCCTTAAGCCCTCCTACATCTTTCCAGTAAGGAGCCCCTAACTGCCCGGGTATCTTGTTTTCATGAAAGTTATAAGCGAAAAGCTTACCGCCTTCAAGCAATGATGGAAGTATGTTCTTCCCAAAGTCGTGCTTGCTTTCCGGGCTTTTGGCATCTTTCCTCAGTAACGAAACTATATCTTTGGCATTAAAGATATAGTTTCCCATTGAAACAAGAGCCATCCTATCATTGCCAGGAATTGACTGGGGATTCTTTGGTTTTTCTTGAAATCCTATAATTTTCCAATCTTTGTCAACCTGAATCACTCCGAATTCATGCGCTTCTTCAATTGGAACTGGAATTGCAGCCACCGTAGCAACGGCACCTTTTGCATCATGGAAATCTATCATCTGACTGATATCCATCCTGTAAATATGGTCTCCTCCAAATATCGCTACAATCTCAGGAGAAAAGTCTTCAATGAGATGAAGATTCTGATGAATGGCATCAGCGGTACCAGAATACCAATGCCTGTCCTCTGTCTGCATTTGCGCAGGCACTGGAATAATGAAATTCCCTGAGCCGAACTTTGAAGATGTGTTCCATCCACCGATTATGTGTTCGGTAAGACTCTGTGATTTGAACTGCGTTATGATAAATACACTTAATATCCCGCTGTTCACAAAATTACTTAACACGAAGTCTATTATCCTGTACTCGCCTCCAAATGGAACCGCAGGTTTAGCTCTGTGCTGAGTTAATGGGTACAACCTTGTTCCCTCCCCTCCAGCAAGAATCATTCCCAATACGGCCTTTCTCATTAAAAAAACCTCCTTTATCAGCCACCACCTAAACGGATAATAACAATATTTTTTTAAAAGAGTTGTTTAACAGAGTATATGGATCGTTATACTTATTTCAATAAAACCAGATAAAAATTAAGACAAAAAGTTTAAAAGATAAAGGAAAGTCAGATGAATCTTGTGTGGATAACCAGCGAGGCGGCTCCTTATGCAAAAACAGGTGGCCTTGCCGATGTTTGCGGAGCTTTACCAAAAACTTTGGCTGAAAGAGGGCATAAAGTATCTGTCATCATGCCATATTATCCTCAAATAATGAAAGATCTTACAACAAAGACAAAAGTTAGAAAGGAGCGTCTAGGTGTTCCTTTCGGCTGGTCCACGGAATGGGCACAGGTAAGAGGGCACTATATCAATGAAAACCTCTCTTTTTATTTCATTGAATACAACCTCTATTTTGACAGGCCAACACTGTACGATTACAACGGGGTAGAGTACGGAGATAATGCATCAAGATTTATATTCTTCTCCCGGGCCGCAATGCAAGCAATCCTGGCATTGGAACTTAAGCCCAATATCATTCATACACATGATTGGCCATCATCTCTATGTAATGTGTATTTAAAAACACCTCTTTATTGGAATTTTGATAATTTCAAAGATTGCAAATCTGTCCTGACAATTCACAACATCGGATATCAGGGGGTATTCAACAAATCAAATTTGCTCATGACAGGATTGGGGTGGGAATACTTTAATCACACATGCCTTGAATATCACGATCAGTTAAATTTCCTGAAGGCAGGGTTACTTACTGCAGATATGGTCAACGCGGTAAGTCCAACTTATGCGCAGGAAATCATGAGGCCTGAATACGGTTTTACTCTGGATAGACCTCTTCATCATGTAAGCTACAGGGGCAAGCTTCGCGGTATTTTAAACGGCATAGATGTCAATGAATGGAATCCCTCAACAGACCGCTTCATTCCTTCTAAATATGACAGAGACAATATGGCAGGAAAAAAAGCATGTAAAGAAACTTTACAGAGAGAATTTGGATTACCTCTGAAACCCAAAACTCCTCTCTTCGGCATAGTATCAAGGCTGGCATCTCAGAAAGGCATAGATGTGTTTGCCGGCATGATAGAAGATATGCTTTATCATGACGATATTCAGGTAGCAATTTTAGGCACTGGAGATCCAGGACTTGAAGGACAACTGTCTGAACTAAATGGAAAATTCATTGAAAAGTTCTCTGTTTATATAGGATTCAGCAATGCTCTTTCGCATTTGATAGAAGCAGGAAGCGATTTCTTTGTAATACCATCCAGATATGAACCATGCGGACTCAATCAGATGTACAGCATGAGATATGGAACCATACCTGTTGTAAGAGGCACTGGCGGTCTTGAAGATACGGTTGTTAATTATTCCTATGAAAATCTGGATAAAGCAACAGGCTTTAAATTTTACGACCTTACCGGAGATGCGCTGAAAAATACACTGCGCTGGGGGGCTCAGATTTATAGGGAAGAACCTGAAAACTTTCGTAAGATAATCTATAATGGTATGACGACTGATTTTTCATGGAATAAAACGGCCAGTGAATACGAAAAGATGTACGAAGACGCTTTTAAATAAGAAATTCTTGAAAACCTATATACCGCTTTTCAATTATAGACACTACCACTAGCAGTCTGTCGGGCTTTGTCCAGACATCCTGCTAAACAAATCAGATAAACACTATTCCCAAAATAGCAACGCGAAATTACCTTTCAAAAAAATAACATTTCCCTCAAAAATAGATAAAACTTCGCAGGAAAAATAGTTAAAAACTATTAATTTTTTACTGCAAAATAAACAAAAAATGGGTAAACTGGTTTTTCTTCAAACAATAAAACTAAATATCAAGAGTCTGAATTTGAGGTGCCTGCCTTAAGCTTTGAATAGTAACGATGATGCAAACTAAATGTTCCGAGGATTTACACTCTGATGATGTTAACATTTTTAGAAAAACCGCACAAAAAAGGAGATGATGTATGCGGTAAAAAAAATAATAAATAACCTGAATCCGTGAGAATTTTCCCCGAATTCCTGGTTTTATAATTTTTGTTTAAATTTTATCATTTTCCGTCTATACTTCCTGTGAATTTTGATTATGCTTTTACCATGTCTTTGCGGGTATTATTT
>JAJXWI010000028.1 GCA_021781705.1 bacterium
AGATGGCTCATCAGGTAAGCTTATGGTTTCAGAGACAAGGATTACTTCATTCTCAAAATCTATAATCTCCCAAATACTAAACTTGAGGCTGTTTTGTGATATTTACTTTTCATTTCGGCGAAGAGGCATAAATCTCTTATAGGATGAGGAAGTAAGAGATATTTTTAACGCACCTAACAGGGAAGTAGCCCAAAGCATGTTAAAAGATTTTGTGATGAGGTATGAAAAAATAGAGCCAAGACTTGCAAAATTGGCTGAAGAAAATATCCCCGAAGCTTTCACCGTTTTCAGTCTTCCTGTCAAAATACGGAAGCACTTGCGTACTTCAAATCTTTGCGAAAGAATAAACCGGGAAATAGCTAGAAGAACTAGAGTTATAAGGATTTTCCCCAATGAAGCATCATGTCTTAGAATAGTCTCGGCTATACTTATGGAAGTTGACAAGGAATGGATATCTGGTAAGAAATTTTTTATTGAAAATTAATTTTTAGAAAAAGATGATCAAATTTACAGAAAAACAGTTGCATAACCGTTTCTGCTTGGAGCGGTTGCTCTCCTTACTGTAAATAAAGATTTTGCATGGTTATTTAAGGCGTCGCATATATCGTTCAGACTTAACGCATGAGATAATTGAGCATATAGCATCGTTACTACATGACTAAACGGACTGAATGTTCTTGCTTTCTTATCTACTTTACATTCTTTTGCCAACTTGTTCACCAAATGTCCGGGAATATGCTGGATAATTTGGTGCAAAAGGAGACTCTTACTTCTGTTGGATTGCATTTTTGACCTCCGTAGTTTTTGCTTAAACATACTCTGGTCGCAATCCATCATTTTTTCAAAAAATCTCATGCATATGGGATGACTGTGGATTTTTTTCGAGCTTTGGATCTTAGAGATTTTGGCCTCCTCATCCGGTATTAACGCCTAATATCCGATTTCTATTCGTCAGACCAGTGCTTTGCTTTCAGCTTCCTTCAGATTTCATCTCACAATGAACACCCTTGCTGTTCAGCTAATTCTTCCTCTCGACAGGCGAATACGATTCTTTCAATCGCTAGAGTTACACCATGCCAGGCGCACCAAAGAAAATGAGCTCGGGGTCTCCTTCGGAGATCTGCCTTCCCCTCGCTCATTAAAAAAACAAGAAAGACCGTTTACACAAAATTACTGAAAGAGCAAAAAAAAGGCTAGCCCTTTTGAGGCCAGCATCATTCTTCAGTGAACTCTTACCCGGCTTGCAAGCAAGGATAGCATTCACCCCCAGTCTTGAAAGACTAAGGTTTTCTAACATATTTTGATAAAAACCTACATTTAGATTTTATCATTATTTTTTTGAAGTGTAAAACTAAAACATTTTAAAAGTTTATCGTCGTCGTCCTTTTCAGAAGACCTAACTAATCCTACATTAATACCCTCTGCAAAAGTCTTATCATCAATATTACCTGTTAATTCCATAGTAGGTTGAAGATTTTCATATTCTTTACTACTATCATAGAGGCAAAGGCATAATTTTATCTGACCTTGACTTTTTGTAAAAGACATTGTAATTTCCCAACAAGTTTTTTTAGTACTTCCTTGCGTTACATTAACTCTACCTAAGTCAAATGATTTGTTTGGGACATTAACTACAACTTGCTTTTCATTTACGTATTGACTTTTGGTCAGGGCCTCTTGAGAATTAGCTTCTTTAATAACCATGGTAACATCGCCTAATTTTTCCAATACTTCAGGCGTAACAAAAAGATCAGCAACAGCTTCGTTTTGCCATGTTCTGCTCGAAAATACATATTTACTCTCTTTAAAATTAACTAATCCCGCATGCATGCTTATGCAAAATGTACAAAATAAAACTAATACTGTTATTTTTTTAAATATTTTCATTATTTCTTTATTTCCTTTCTTTTTAATTGATTCATTTTTATTTTAAAGTAATTTTTTTTAACTTTAGTTTATTCCTGCATAACTTATTTCCTCCTTTTTTTGCGTTTGTAAAATTTAAAGAATCTTGTTCTTACATTAGCTTTCCGCTAATCATAAACTGCCCACTATTTACGGCTTTTCAATTTTACTGTTATTATTTAACTATTATTATTGCGAATATTATTCTCTTTTCTTCAGAACAAGCATTATTTGCGAAATAATTTCACATAAAAACTAGAGAGTTAGATTACATTACTTAAAACGAAACTTAAACGTCTAAAATACTGCCATTAAATAACTGTCAGCGGAACATCCTGTCAGAAGCTTTTATGCATGAAAATGTATTAACCAAACTGATATAGTTTGGCCAGTATTTCATTTAATTCAAATTTATTCACTTGTGTTTTTTCTTCAAATTGTCAAGATAGGTAATACCATTCAGAACAAGCTCCTGTTCAGCCTGTCAACCTTTTTCCAACATTTGCCGAATTTTTCAACGGCATGCTTCGGCACATGCTTCGAGCACGTCTTCCCATTTAGTCTATACATGTACAGCCATGCCGGATGATTCTCTCCTGATGCACATTTTTTGCACCCCTTTTTCCAACAAGTTTTTTTACATTTGTTACCGCGCCTTTTGCCGCAGTCAATTTTTCTTTCATTATCTACTCAATTGGGGTTACAATATTATTCTTGTATAGTATTGTACGTGCAATACAGGAATATATCAAAAAAAATAGCTCTGCAAATGCTAAAACTACTTTTATAAAAAACTTACTGACCTAATACCTTCTTTTTCCAATTTGTTCACCAAATGTCCAGGAATATGCTGGATAATTTGGTGCAAAATGATACTCTTACTTCTGTTGGATTGTATTTTTGACCTCCGTAGTTTTTGTTTAAACATACTCTGGTCGCAATCCATCATTTTTTCAAAAAATCTCATGCATATGGGATGACTGTGAATTTTTTTTGGAGATTTTTTCAGTCTTTCGTCAGCTTGAGATATTCTAATTTGCGATCAATCCTGGACTGCTCATAAAGTCCATCACAGGGTTTGAAGTCGCACCAGCTTCCACGATTTTGCTGACCTCAGCAAAATGGTCCAAAATCTCATATTCGCTGTCTTATACTCTTTTTCTTCCATTTTTGTTTAAACTTAGCCACGGGTGTGAGCCCGTGGGAAACGTTATCGCATAAAAATCAAGCCCTCATGCAGGGAGTGGCGACACTTTGAGTTTTTCCGACAACGCATTTCACTGCAAAATCGATACCAGACACAAATTTGGCACGATTTCTGAATGTCTGTTTCAAATTAGATGAAACTGGCCACTATTGTGTTTTTCACACATGCCATATTGCATTTACAATCGGATTAAATATACTGAATTGGTAAAATGTAAACGAAAACAAAAAGAAGGATAAACAAAAATGAAAAAAATGGTATTATGTGTCATCGGCGTTCTAACAGGACTAGCATTATGCTTTTCATGTGTCGCAGAACAAACCCTAGAAAAAGGTGCAGATTTAGAAGCTATTGGGATGGAAGCCGGCAATCCCGCACAAACATTAATAAAAAACAAATCTGATGACGAGATTATCGCATTATATAAAAAGCCATGCGAACAGCTCTATGCAGATCAGGCAATAATAGCCGCGACAATACGTCAGAAAAAAACTACCGGACTTACAATGGAGCGCCCTTCAAAAAAACACGATTTATGCATGCAGATAAAGAAGAATGCTACGCAAGAACTCCAGCGCACAATGAAATCCGGTGTTGATTACCAACAAGACCAAGAAACTTCACCCGAAAAAAAGATCGGTAAAGTAGTTCGCAGGGCGGCTCTAGGTGGTCTTCTAAGAGGGATAGCAAAATAAAATCTCAAGCAAATATAAACGACATATATGCATTTTGCAGAGCAAGATATACATCTCGGATCGAAATAAAAAAAGGAAATGAAACAAAATGAAAAAGATAATATTATGTATCGTTAGTGGACTGGCAGGAGTCATGCTGTGCCTTTCCTGTGTAGCCCAAACCGCAAATGGTGGTAAAAATTTAGAAACAGCTGCGACATCACCACTTGACAAATACCTCCTTCCTTATCAGCATTATTACGACGAAGGAACAGCTTTAGGCAGCAAATGGAATTACCTTGATAATGAACGTGAAAAAACTGTACTCCAAGAGGATGGCAACGTGTTTTATCATATTGTATTATCTCCAGAACTTCCTACCACCCCATCGTATGCAAGAACAGCGTACAGGCAAGGGATAGATAAAGCAACAGCAAATGGGTTCCCATGGACCGAAACTAATATTAATGTAGTAGACAGTTTTTACAATCAAGGAAAGTATGAAGGGAAAAAATGGAAAGATGCGTATGACGATCCCAGACACATGGGAGATGCAAAATCTTATGAAACTGAAATCGAGAAATATTATAATGAAATGGCACAAAAAATAGATGGCTGCACCGACAAAGACAAAGATGAGTATAGAAGAGGAGTTAACGAAGGAGCAGAGGCCCTATTCCCGTGGGAAAATTAACATTTTATAGAACAGAGCACAGAGATACATAGTTTAGTGAATATTTACTTAGTTAGTACCAGCCACAAAAGAGACCAACATTGAAAGGAATGGCGGAGAGAGAGGGATTCGAACCCCCGGTAGATTGCTCTACAACGGTTTTCAAGACCGCCGCTTTCGACCGCTCAGCCATCTCTCCACTAAAACGGACTAAGAATTTAACGACTGTTAATGTTAATTCAAGGCGGTTAAGAGTTTTTTATATTTTATCTGAGAGGACAGGATGGCAGGCAGATTGACTTTTTGCAGTGATTCTTTCCCAACTCCACGAACAGGGCATGGAATTCTTTGTATAGCTGAATATCCTGGGGCAATTCATTCATGAATTTATCTCTCATGGTTTCATATTTTATATTCGGACTAAAACTGTAATGTCTGGTCATTATTCTTTTTGTGTAGGTATCTATTACAAAACTTGGCAGGTCAAATGCATAGAGCAAAATTGAATCAACAGTTTCAGGACCTACTCCATTTACTGTAAGTACGGATTCACGGACGTTATCAATATATTTAGTATCTTTTGAGCCGACTATGACATCGGGAAAGTGTTTTAGCCACCATTCTGAAAGATTGATAAGGTTTTTTAGTTTTTGATTATAATATCCAGACGGCCTGATTGCTTCAAGAAGAATTTCTTTCCTGTGAGATAATATTTTTCCCGGAGAAATTAGCGCATGTGCATTGAGGTTAGTAATTGCCTTTTGGGCATTTGTCCATGTAGTGTTTTGTGTAAGTATTGCGCCCAACGCTATTTCAAAGCGCATCCTGTTATTCGGTTTTTTCCCATGATATTCCGGGGTTGTTTTTCCCTCCAGTGTACTGGGCCACCAGTTTTGAATTCCATAACTGGAGTGAAGTTTTTCATAAATATCCAATAGTCTTATTTGCATATAGCATGTATAATTACTAACTAATAGATTACCGGGGGTCGGTTATGATCTTAAATTTAAGTAAGAAAGCAATTATTTCAAGTAATCCTCTCTATAGGACTGGCAATGTTTTTGGGATGGGATTTTTATTCAGACACTGTCTGGACAAAAATGATTCAATAGTTTTTCAGAATTGCCAAACGCTATGCGGTCTTTTCCTGGATAACGAGATTGATATTCTTTTTATTAATCCTGACAACAGTATCTACAGCATAAATGTGTTGATAAAAAGGGTGTTTCTAAGGGTAATAGGAGGGGGTACAATCGTTTTATTACCGAAGGGAAATGCGGCTCTCACTGATACCAAAGTAGGCGATATTCTTGATTTGAACGCAGAACTTACTACTTCTCAGAAGAAGATTTTTTTGGAAGCTTCGGAACTGGTAGTGTCCGTGCCTGGCGCCGTGATCTCGAAATCTCAGAAATCCGAAGATTGAAGGTAGAAAGTCTTTTACTTTTTAGATTCATATGCAAAAGAGGAAATGGATTACCCATTCTATCTAGTTCTGATCTTCCCTCAATTTTGAATCCAATATGTTTGTAAAATTCTACGGCCTGGTGGTTTTGTTCATTAACATCAAGTTTAGTCGCGTCTAAGTTATCAATAGCATAGAGTGCGAGTTTTTTTCCTATCCCCTTGCCTCTGCAATCCGAATCAACGAAGAGCATTTCAATTTTATTATCCGCCAAGCCAACAAAGCCACTAATTTTTCCTGACTCGTTTTTGAAGACAAAAAGTTTGACTATTGGAAAAGATTTTAACACAAAAGGTTTTATAAATTGAATATCTGATTCTTTTAAGAAGTTATGAGTTACCCTAACCGACTTTTCCCATATCACGAGCAATCGGGGATAATCTTTGTCAGATGCTGGAAATATTTCTTTATTCAGAGAAATCCCAAATACGTTCTGTATATTATTCAGCGCCTTCAGCAGTTTTTCTGTAGGCAGGCCGATAATATTATCCATGCTGCCGTGAAATTTTTCTATTATCATGTCACCATACTCCTGAATGGCATAAGCTCCAGCTTTGTCCAGAGGGTTTACTTTTTCAAAGTATTTTAGTATGGTCGCTCTTGTAAGAATCTTAAATTTAACTCGGCTGATGTCCGTAAAATTGCAGATAATGTTATTGGTCTTACATACTATTGAAACACCGGTTATCACCTCATGCGTAGTTCCTGACATTCTTTTTAAAAATTCCACTGCCTCGTCAGGAGACTCAGGTTTTCCCAGTACTTTTCCTCTGTGAAGCACTATAGTATCAAAACCTATTACCAAATCGTTTGGGTAGTCTTTGTTTATAGATATGGCTTTTTTATATGCAAATTCTACAGGAATGTGCAGTGGATTTATTATTCTGTAGGAAGATTCATCGAAAGTCGGAGAAATAGCTTTGAAAGAAAGCCCCAGACGCTCAAGTATTTCAATTCGCCTGGGAGATGTTGATGCTAGTATAATCAATTAATTAACTTTTCTTACTCTTTTAACTATAACATCTACTTTTTCTATCGTTTTAATGCCAAGGTTGTCATTAATTGCAGATAGTACTTTGTTTTGAAGGTGCGCGACTCTTTCCGGGCATATTCCATTGTCATTAATAAGCTCTGTTTCTATTCTTATAAAGTAGGTCTTTTTTATTTTTGCCAAGTAACTTCTAATAACAGTAATGCCCGACACTTCAGATTCCTTTGACTTTACCAAGTCTGCTATTGCCGCCGTTGAAACATAAAGTTTTCCTTTTTCTGAGTCGGAAAATATCCCATGACTTCTTTTTTCTTTTTTTCTGAATATGAAATGTATAATTTCCAGAATGATTATATATACAAGAATCCCTGCAAGGGTAAAAAATACCCCTTCCTTGAATCCTGGCATATCGTATCCTATTAATGTTAAAAGCTTACCGAGGTAAATATTGGGAACGCAGTTCATCATATTATTAGTTTCCTTTGCTAATTTTTATTTTCTTCGTTGTATTCTTCTACGCCACTGACGATAACGTTAACTCTACCTGTTTCTAGTCCGGTAAATTCTTTAACCTTTTGAATTATGCTTACCTGAAGTTCACTTGCGAGTTGAGGAATGTTTTTTCCATAAGCTACGACTACTTTGATAGTTATATTTATTTTTTCGCCTGCCACCTCAATTTTTATGGCATTCTCTCTTGATTTGCTGTGTCCCATAAAATATGCAACATTTTCAAGCATGGTACTGCCTGTAGATATTCTGATGACACCAGGTGTTTTGATAGCAACGGTTTTTACTACGGAGGAAAGAACAGCATCATTGAGCTTTACCGTGCCTTTATCCGTTATACTTTCCATTCCGGCAGGTTTTTTATTGCCGATCTTTTCTACTGATGGATCAAATTTCATTATTTTATACCCTGTATAAGATAGTTTAAAACTAGAAATCTATTCAGGAGCAGGTAATTCCACTTCCTGCACTTCAATATCTACACTTTTCACATCCATGCCTGTGATGAATTTTACTTCATCGCTAAGAGTGTTTTGCACCTTCATAGCAACTTCCGGTATGTTGTAGCCGTAGGCGATATTGACTTTTAGATAAATCTTTACTTCATTGCCTGTTACGTCAAGCTTTATGATGCTCTCAGGAGTCTTTGTTCCACAGACCATCGTTGCTATTGATTCAACAAAGGTTCCGGAAGCAAGCCGTGCTACTCCTGGTACTTTGCAGGCGGCTTTTTTGACAACTGATATTATCGCTTTTTCGCTGATCTTAACTGACCCATAATCATTTATTGCTTCTATCATTTTAAGCGATACCGGCGTTTCAACAGTGCTCGCCGAGACTTCTGTATTTTTTTTCATAAGCATCTCCTCCTATGCATCTTCTTTTGCGGAAGAAAGAAATGGATCAAAAATTCTTTCTATGTATCCTGTATCATATGTTCCTGCAGCAAAATCTTCCCTCGCTACAATATATTTAAGCAGCGGAATCGTAGTTTTTACGCCGGAGATATGAAATTCATCAAGCGCCCATTTACATTTAGCCACGGCTTCTTGCCTGTTCTTGCCATGAACAATTAACTTTGCAATCATGCTATCATATGTCGGAGGGATTTTATATCCGCTGTAAACGTGGGTATCAACCCTTATTCCCGGACCGCCAGGGGGAATGAACAGATCCACTTTTCCAGGACACGGCGTAAAGTTGGCGTATGGGTTTTCCGCATTTATTCGGCATTCAATTGAATGTCCGGAAAATTTAACATCTTTTTGTCTTATCTGAAGTTTTTCCCCAGCGGCAGACATAATCTGAGCCTTTATCAAATCTATGCCTGTAACAGCTTCTGTTATCGGGTGTTCTACTTGTATTCTGGTATTCATTTCCATAAAGTAGAAATCCCCGCCTGAGCCGTAAAGAAATTCTATTGTTCCGACGCTTGAATATTTTACTGCCTTAGCGGCTTTCAGTGCTACAGCGCCCATAGTAGCTCTTTGCTTTGAACTCATTATCGGAGATGGGGTTTCCTCAATAAGCTTTTGGTGGCGTCTCTGGATACTGCAATCCCTTTCCCCGAGATGAATTATATTCCCATGTTTGTCCGCAAGAAGCTGAAATTCTATATGCCTTGGATTTTCTATATATTTTTCAATATAAACGGCACTGTTCTTGAAGGATTTTTCAGCCTCAGATCTTGCTGCATGGTAACATTTAATAAGCGAAGCATTGTTATGAGAGATTCTCATTCCGCGCCCGCCTCCGCCTGCAGTAGCTTTGATTATTACAGGATATCCAATGACTTTAGCTATCCTCTTGGCCTCATTTTCATCCATGACGAGTCCATCGCTGCCGGGAGTGACAGGGACTCCTACCTGTTTCATTTTTTTCTTTGCCGAGGATTTATCTCCCATAGCTGTTATCTGGTCAGCACTGGGGCCGATAAATTCGATATTACAAGTTTTACATATTTCTGCAAAGTGAGCATTTTCTGAAAGAAATCCATACCCAGGATGGATGGCATCTACATCGCATATTTCTGCCGCACTCAAGATTCTTTTATAGTCCAGATAGCTCTCAGCAGAGGGCGCCGGACCTATACAAACAGCTTCATCTGCCAGCATGACGGGAAGAGTTTCCGCATCTGCCACAGAGTATGCCATTACAGTTTTTACACCGAGTTCCTTGCACGCTCTTATAATCCTAAGTGCAATTTCTCCACGGTTAGCTATTAATATTTTTCCAAACATAAATAATTTTCCAATAAAATTTATTCAATAACAAACAGTGGGCATCCGTATTCGACTGACTGGGCATTTTTTACCAGTATTTCCTTAATAACGCCTGCTTTTTCTGCTTTTACCTCATTCATTACCTTCATTGCTTCAATTATGCAAACGACAGTGTTAGGTGTGACTTTATCGCCAACTTTTACGAATTCCTGTGCGTCAGGGCTTGGAGATGAATAGAAAGTTCCTACGATTGGCGCATCTATGGTATTTTTCTTTTCCAAAACCTGTGCTGTTTGAACTATTTTTGAAGCCTCTTGTTGGATCGCAGCCGCCATAAGGTGTGGCGAAGCTGTACCTGCAGGCTGAATTATTTGAGATGACATTCCCGCGATGTCATAGCCTCCCCTTTTCAGGCTCAGACGCATATTTTCAGCTTCCACTTTAAATTCGCTTAAATTATGTTTTGACATCAATTCCACGATCGCTTTTATTTGTTCAATTTCCATAACTCCAATTTACTCCTTGCTATTTTCGCTGTTGTTGTTGATATAATCAACTAATGCTGAAAGCGCGCATTCATAACCTGTTATACCAAGGCCGCTTATCTGTCCTAAGCAGGCGCCTGCAGTTACTGAATGCTGTCTAAAGCTTTCTCTTTTATAAATATTTGAAATATGAACCTCTATAGTCGGGATATTTACGGCTTTTAATGCGTCGTATATTGCAATACTTGTATGCGTATACGCTGCAGGATTAATTATTATTCCGTCGCACCCTGAGTTGTAAAGGTTTCCGATTTTATCTACAATGTCTCCCTCATTATTGCTTTGAAAGAATTCAACTTTTAGATTCTTAAAATTCTTTGCGAGATTTTTCATTCTGGCAACGATATCGTCCAGAGTAATTTTGCCGTAAACATCAGGTTCTCTGATCCCAAGAAGCTGAAGATTTGGTCCGTTTATAACACAAATTTTCATAAACGCAATAAGATTTAGAATTAGTTGTTCTTTGCAACTGTTTTTAACTCATTCATATTAATACGTTGCGGGGCTACAAGCTTCTCCATACCTTTTTGAAGTTGAATGCGTTCCGCTACTGTTAGCGGCTTATCATCAATATCTCTGTCTTTTTTGGAAACAAGAACTGCCCAGAGAATAACCAATAATATAACAAATGAAGCCATAGACATTCCTATGAGCTTGGCATATGATCTGATTTTTTCTACATCATCTTTGTTAACCTGCTTGGTCTCTTCCAGATTCTGAATCAGCTTTTCAGGCAAAGGTTCGCGCTCTGATTGAAAAACTTCCAGTAGTGACATTGCAGTGTCTTCGCTTATTTTATAAAGATCACAAAGTTTTTTAACATAAGCCTTAACGTAAATGAAAGGAGGCGTGCTGGCAAAATCATCTCTTTCGATTGCCTCCAGATAGTGTATGTGGATTTTTGTCTGCTGAGAGACCTGGTTCACACTCAGTCCGGCTTTAACTCTAGCCTCCTGAATATATGCCCCAATGGAAGTTTTTGTCGCTAACGGATCGATCTGCCGCGTAATATGGCCATTTTCCTGATCGGTCGTCGCTTCTTCCTTTTTCCCTGCTTTTATCTTTAACTTTATATATGATTTTAAATTGCCTACCATAATTAAGAAAAATCTTTCTGAATTAAAATTAAATCCAAACGGAATGACTGAAACTGTGTTAATAATACACTGTTAAATGAAGATAAGCAACTTAGGTTTTCAAAACTATAGACCTTTGTCGTCATCGATATAAACTTCTCTGTTATCCTTGCCGGCCTGCCTGGGGCCTATTACTCCTTGTTTTTCAAGGAGTTCTATGATATTTGCAGCTTTATTATAACCTATACTGAGTCGTCTTTGAATGTAACTTACACTGGCTTTCCTATCTGTTCTAATTATTTCTATAGCTCTTTGGATAAGAGTTTCTTCGGATGAATCTCCAGGCTCATACGAACTCTCTCCAGGCTCAAAAACTGCGCCTGCGTCTTCTTCAGCTACAACTTTATCATCAAACCGTTGCTCCATTTGTTCGGCGCAGTGCGCTGAGACTTTTTCAATCTCTTTATCGCTTAGCATTGCTCCTTGTATTCTTTCGAGCTTTGCGCTGCCTGGAGGAACAAATAACATATCCCCTCTTCCGAGAAGAGCTTCAGCGCCATTTTGATCAAGTATTACTCTGCTGTCTATCATTGAAGAGACTCTGAAAGCAATTCTTGTAGGGAGGTTTGCCTTAATTACTCCAGTTATTATTTCTTTACTTGGCCTTTGCGTAGCTAGCACAAGATGAATGCCTACAGCTCTTGCTTTCTGTGCTATTCTGCATATGGACGTTTCAACGTCACCACGGGCAACCATCATTATATCGGCAAGCTCGTCTATTATTATTACGACAAACGGTAATTTTTTAGGAATGGGAACGCCGTCATCATCTAGGACTTCAACGTCATCTGTTCTGGCATTAAATGCTTCCAGGTTTTTTACTCTTACTTTCGCTAAAATCTTATATCTTTTTTCCATTTCATTTATTCCCCACCTCAGGGCAAGCGGAACTTTCCTCGGGTCATTTACTATCGGTGTAATTAAATGCGGCAGCTTTTTATAAACTTCAAATTCAACGACCTTCGGATCTACGAGAATGAGTTTTAGCTCTTCAGGAGTAAAACGATAAAGCAAGCTCATTATTAAGGTATTTATGCAAACGCTTTTTCCGCTTCCTGTTGATCCTGCTATGAGGAGGTGAGGGGCTCTTGCCAGGTCAGTTATGATAGCTTCTCCAGAAACATTTTTCCCTAAAGCTATGGGTATTTCAAAGCTTGTTTTTTTCCATTGTTGTGAGGTAATCAGGCCTATTAATGAAACTGGAGAAGATATTTTATTTGGTATTTCTATGCCGACCGCATCTTTTCCGGGAATGGGTGCCAATATTCTGATGCTTTCAGCTTTCAGGTCAAGCTTAATATTGGACTCCAATGTTGTTATTTTGTCCAGTCTTACTCCGGGAGAAGGTACTACTTCAAGCCTAGTAATCCTTGGGCCGGTAAGGGCATTTGTCACTTTGGCTTCAACGCCAAAACTATTAAGAGTGTCCTGTAAAATTTCTTTTGCTTTCTGTATGGACTCTTCTGAATCTCCACTGCTTTCGTTAATCTCATCCAATAGTTTAATGCTAGGAAGCTTGTATGAAGAGGAAGCCTTAAACGGTTTTTCTCTCCGCGGGACTACTGTTTTGCTCAACAGAGTTGGAGAGACAGGGGGAACTTCACCCTTTTCCGGCTGGGACGAAACAGGATACTCTTCAAAATCGTCAATAAGATTTATTTGTTTCGGGGCAGTTCTCTCCATTTCTCTTTTTTGTTCTATTTCTTTTCTTGTTTGTTCGAGAGACTGCTCGGATTTTTTAGCGGTAGTTGTCTGGCAATTTATTGTGTCTTCAAGTTTTTTCTGGTTTTTTTTAAGCCCAAATAGAGAAAAGAACTTTTTAATTGCATTCAAAGTTTCAATTCTCCAGAGAGAAATTGTACCTATCCCGATCAGGGTTATTCCCAATATGCATGTCCCCATTGTTCCCATGAATCTTCTGATTATTCCTGAATTATCATAATCAGTGGAGGGTGATGCGAAAAACTGACCTATTACGCCTCCAGACAAGGCAGAATCAGGGGCTCCGGCTCTACCTATCCCCAGATAATCGGTGATTCCTGTAAAACAGCTTGGCCACATTGCGAGCAATATGCATATGCCCAACATAAAGGATATTGCAGAACAAAGAAATCCTCGTTTTTTTAAAATTGTTCCTGCGAAAAATGAGTGTATTGCGTAAATTATCAGGTATAGCGATAGAAAATAAGAGCCAAGCCCGAATATGGAAAAAGTTACGCTGGATACGGCTGCGCCAAACTGTCCGATCCAGTTGTGCAAGTTCCCTATTTTACCTCCGCTGATTATTGCGTGATCTGCCTTGTCGAACGAGGCAAGCGCTAATAAAAAAAGCAGAGAGAGTACCAACGATGTTATTTTAAATATTTTACCGCCGTTCTGAGCAGGAGGATTAACAAGATTATTCTTGTCTGTTTTTTGTTTTTTTAGGGCCATTTTTCAGTACGCCAACAAGGGAAAAAGAGCTTTCCCCCTTGCAGTGATGTAATAGAGTTACTTGTAAAAGTTTTTTATTATGGAACCAATATCGTTTTTCTCTATTTTTACTATTCCCATTTCCCTTTTTGCATTTTCAAAAGAGTCTGAAGCATGGGCAGTGTTTACCATTATGTCGGTACCGAAATCCCTCCTGACAGTTCCGCCTGGAGCTTTTGTTGGATCTGTCGGACCAAGAACATCTCTAATTTTTTCAACTGCATTTTTCCCTTGATAAATGAGTATCAAGCATTTAACTTTTCCTGGAGCGGTAACTGCTGTCGGCGCGATTTCTTCCGGCCTTACACCGGACATGAAAGCCACAATCTGGGAGAATTGATCATCCGCAAATCTTTCGCCTACACTCTTTGTCAGTTGTTCGGTATCAGCATCGGTAAGTGTTATTTTTAACTCTCTTTCCAAGATATCTCTAGCCTGTTTTCCAATTTTTGGTGAAAGTTTTTCTCTCAATGCGTCTTTAACTGGACCATAGAATTCAAGAGCTTCCTCTATAGACATTCTATAGAGTTTACACCCCACAATTCTAAGCCCTGTCTTGCTAAGCATGTCTATAATGTTTCCAGGCCTTGAGCTTGGATGGCGCCAGTTATCCGGCTTGATTATCACTAGAGTTCTCTTACTTGAATCATCCTCGGTGTCAAGAAGGGGGGTGTTTATTATGTTTGGAGCAGAGTCAAGAAATTTTGCCATGTAAAGCATCTCTTTCTTGTAAATTTCCTTGTCTGTTGTGATGTCGGAGGAAATTATAACAGCAGGTTCAAAATAGCGAATAGAGCCATCTCTGTTCAGGACATAATCAGCATACGTGTCTCTTATTTTTTCTCCGTTTTTTACTTCTAACCGCATACTCCCGACAACATCGGCAAGTTTTTTTATGGCATTTTCGCCTTTGAATAAAAACATCATTACGCGTTGATATCTTCCTTCATAAGGAGAGAAATTTTCTTTGACATATTCGACCAAAGCCTCAATGATTTGAGAAGGAGTGTTGTCCTTTGTCTCTTTTATAAAATCGGCATATCTCTCTGCGAATTCATCTGGAGGAGCAAAAATTTTGACTCCCACGAGTTCCAGGTCAGTACGTGAAAGCAGCCTGGCGATTACTCCGCCTGTTCTTGATTTCTGGAGCGTGTATGGTGTCATTAAAGCATAAGATAATTCAACGGCCATGGGATATATCCTCAATTCAAAGTTTTTAAATTTACTAAATTTTCTTTACTGTAATGTGCGATTTATCTTTTTCAAAGAGTCTGTTTATTTAAAACATAGTCAAACCCCGAGTTTTTTTACGAGATTAGGTGATTTTGGTTTATAAAAAACTTTTACGTCGATTGAAAACCATAGAATATGTCTTCAATGTAAGATGTTAGAAAATCTGATTGGTACTTAAGATAACGAATTTGAAAGGAGTCTCAATGTCTGAAAAATTAAAACATCCGGCGGCTGAGGAGTTTGCAAAATTTTGTGCTCAAATAGCTGAAGATAGAAAAGCGGAAGATGTAACTATAATTAAAATCGGTGATTTATCGCTCGTATCTGATTACTTTGTTATATGCACCGGAACCTCCCACCCTCACTTAAAAGCATTGGCTGAGTGGATAAGGAGAAAGTCCAGAGAAAAGTATGACGTAAGACCAATCGCCATAGACGGCGGAGAAGGATGCGATTGGATTATTATTGATTTCGGTACTGTTATGGTGCATATATTTGGGGTGGAAGCAAGGGAGCGATATAAGCTTGAAGAGCTTTGGGGAGATGCGGAAAGAATAGAAAAATTGATAGCAGAAAAATTTCCCAATAGAAAAAGCTGAGTATTTATTTTGAGACGTGTATTATGGATATTGGCAAATATAAGCAATGGACTATTCTTGACTGGGAAGAACAATTTCGAGTTGAAGATGCTAACATTTGCGCTTATTTCGAAGAAATTCCGAAGTACGTAGACTTACCAGATGAAGATGAGCTTGTTATTTCCAGATTGAAAGAAAGGAAGCTTGTCCTTGAAGACAGCGCTTTGGTGGAAAATGTTACCGATTTCAATTTTGATTTTGAAGAAGAGTTTTTAGAAGAGGAGCTCAATGCGGGAAAATCTTCATCTTTGTATTATGAGATAGGTGAAAGTGCAGAATCGTTTTGCGACTTTCTTGCGTGTTCGGATAAATTTGACAGGTTCCGCGGTTTGGGAATTCTCTATGCCGCAGGGAGAATGGCATCCATTCACCTTAATATTGTGCAACTGGATGACAATGAGTTTCCCGAACTAAAAAGAGCCTTACTAAAAAGAGAGTTTTTCTTGCTGAATAAAATTCTTGGATTTCTTGAATGTGAGAAGCTCGAAGTTGGCGAATTATCTGAACAGATAGAAGATTTTATACTCAGGTTTCATAATATCAGGGAAAAATTTGTAGATTTAAAATTCAACAACTAATAATGAAGCATATTTTTCAACTGCCGAACGAGACAGATCAGGAAATATCGTATCTTCTTAATCTTGCCTTAAAATTCAAGTCGCGTCTGCTTAGTCTTGATCCGTTACAAATAATCGCTGCCGGTCTGCTCATAATTTTGGGCTCGACCTTCATATATAGCGCAGGACAGCATGTTGGCGGAGCTATGATGAACGCGTGGGAAAAACAGCTTATGTGGGTGCTGGTGGGGTTTCTCATCTGGCTTATTCTTAGCTATACGAATTACAACATCCTTGCTATTGTTGCTCCTATTTTCTACATCATTACAATAATACTTCTTGTTATGATATTTTTTATGGGAATAAAAATATATGGTGCGCGACGCTGGTTGGACTTCGGAGGATTTAGAATGCAGCCCTCTGAATTTGCCAAGGTTTCATGCCTGCTTCTGATTAGTTATATAGCTTCCCGAAAGGAATTTGGGATAAATAGAATATCCCATTTATTCGGATTGTTCATTCTTGCCGCAATCCCTTTTGTACTGGTTCTGAAACAGCCGGATTTGGGTAGTTCTCTTATTTTTATAGTCATATTTGCTACCGTCGTCTTTTGCGCAAAGGTCAGTTGGAAATGGATACTGGCTGTAATTGTTGCGTGTGCAATAGTTGTTCCATGCACATATCCTTTTCTTCATGATTACCAGAAAGAAAGGATACTGGTATTTTTTGACCCGGAACGAGATCCCATGAACCAGGGATGGACGAGCAGGCAAACGCTTTTATCCGTGGGCAGCGGCGGGTTTTCTGGAAAAGGATTATTACAAGGCACTCAAAATACGCTGGGATTCCTGCCTCAAAGCGTCTCTAATTCCGACTTGATTTTTTCTGTTATAGCTGAAGAATCTGGTTTTATAGGATCTCTGTCAATGATAATCATGTACGGGTTGTTGATTTTCTCAATGATGAGAACTGCATTTTTAGCGAAAGATCAGTTCGGATATCTTTTTGCAAGCGGGGCGGCTATGTTATTTTTTGAACATCTTTTCATTAATATCGGAATGAATATAAGACTAATGCCGATTACGGGAATCCCTTTGCCTCTGATAAGCTATGGCGGTTCTTTTATGCTCAGTTCAATGATATGTCTTGGGATTTTGCAGTCAATCTACATGCGACGAAACAATAATTAGTCGATATTTTTGAATTTTTAGGAAAGTTTATTTGACTATTCACTTAAGAGCCTTAATTTATTAGCCTTCTTGTTAGAGGGCGATTAGCTCAGTTGGCTAGAGCACTTGGTTTACACCCAAGGTGTCGGGGGTTCGAGTCCCTCATCGCCCACCATCTTATCTCAATTTCTTGGCATGACGAAATAATTCTATATATACATTTAATGAGGACCTTTTATGGATTTTTTAACGCAAATGGATACGCTGGCTTACTCGTATTTAACAAGAATAGCTATAGCGGTTTTTGCTCTCTTGATAGGTTTTCTTCTTGTAAAAACCATCAAGGCTCTTACTTTCAGAGTGCTTGGACGGTTAAAAATCGATGCCACCCTGCTTGCATTCCTGAAATCTCTGCTGGGTATGTCTTATTATATCTGCATGTTTATATTGGTGCTTACTATAGCTGGAGTTCCTTCAACATATTTTGCAGGAGTGCTTGTAGGTCTTGGTACGGCAATAGGTTTTGGGCTTAAAGATGAATTCAAAGCCATATCTAACGGCATAATTATACTCATTACAAGACCCTTCAAACTGGGAGATATCATTCAGGTAAATGGGTATAAAGGAACCGTTATTGACATCCAGCTCTTTCAGACTGTTTTGAAAACCCCCGAAAATTTGAATGTAGTTTTTAATAATGGACTTATAACAGCCAATGGGATAGTCAATTTAAGTGATAATGGTACAGTGAGACAGGATATAATAATCAGCGTTTCTTACGATGATGATATAGCTAAGGTAAAAAATGCCCTGAAAAATATAGTAGAAAAAAGCAAGTTCGTACTTCAGACCCCTGAACCTGTGATAACCGTCAGTGAATATTCGGAAACCTCCACAAAATTCCTTATAAGGGTATGGTCTAATCATCTGGACACGGAAAATGCAAAATTCTCAGTACATGAACAGATAAAAACCGCATTTGATAATGCTCATATTTCTATCCCATATCCTAAACACGACATCACAATTAAAAGAGCCTCTTCCGTGGATGGCGCTTAAAAATTTAGGGTTCTGCCTATGTTTTTGATAAGGGTTGTCGGATCTGTAAATTATTCGGCAGGCGCATCTCTCCAACATAATGCGTGGCGCTCTCAGAATAAGCTCTACCATTCAACAAAACGCAAGATTGAAAAACCCAGCCTATTTTATATCATTTGCCTCTTCATAATTTTCTTTTTTAATCCAACTCCCATTAACTTCGATATAATGTCCGCGAGGCGCGTCTATACGTAACTGCTTAGCTCGCTGTTTAGCCACGTCTTCAATAGTAATCGAGTGATCTTTGATCATGTAATCGGCGATTAAGGCATAAGCTTGATTCCGGTTAGCATTTTCCTCATTAATGATGTTTACAACATCCTGTGTTTCTGATTCTCCTGACGAGTTGACAAAAGCCACATATCCCCTGCTATTTTCACCTATAACACCTTCATTTTTCTTTTTCACAAGCTCCGGAAGCCTTTGATCCATCTCCTTTATTATGCGTTTTTGTTGTTCTTTAATGTCAGGGCTCATACCACCTTGCCCCTCTCCATCTTGAGAATAAGTTATAGTAAGGATTGAAAAGAGAAATGAGAGGGTGAAAAACATTTTAACAAAATTTTTGTTCATAAATAGATCTCCTGAGTTGTTTACTTTTTATCGTTTATCTGTGTCGATGTAGAGGTCGATATTTGCGTTGGTGCGGCAATGGTAACATCTGACGGAGTTACCATTTTTTTCTCCTGTGAAGATATTCTTTCAGCTTTTCTGTCTATCTCTTCGAAGAAATCAGTCAGCTGTTTTTCAACTTTGACATTGACATCGATTGTGATGTGCATTGGTTTTATTTCTACAGGTTTGATATCTACCTCGTGACTGCTGTGAAAACAGCCCTGCCCTAGAGCGGCTAGAGAGGCAAACGTTGACACTAACAAAGTCTTTTTTATCATCAATAAGCCTTTCTTTGTGTTTTATTGTATTTACTTTATTATTTTTTGCATTTGGTCATTATACCACATAATTTTGTTAAATGGAAGCTTAATATTAATATCGAGTTTAAGTTCTTGAAAAACAGAACTGGGGCTTTTGTCATCTGTAGTGACAAATCCTCCATATTCTTCTTTGTATGAAAAAGGAAGCGCCCGAGCCGGTTTGCCAGCGATTTGGATTTTCGCAATAACATTTTCGCCTTCGGTACCCAGATACAATTTTACCCATTCGTAATCAAAGTCGCGCAGCGCCATTTGCGAAAGAGTTAACTGTGTAAACTGCGGATTGTCCTTGGGTATTCCTTTCGTAATGGAGTCAATTGCGCCCCCTTCAATTTTTATTTTACCACTATTGCCCGGTGCTGAATATAGAAAACCGTTATCAAATTCAATCTTGCCATCTTTAAAGTTCAGTGGAATAGTACCGTTAAGCGTCCCGTCACCATCGGCATTTCCCATATTCAATTGCTCAAGGATCTTCGAAAAACTTACTCTGTCGCAAAAGATGACAGGAGAGTAATTTTTGACGGACGGATTAATCCGTATTGCTTGTACAGAAATGGTTCCATCACACCACTTGGCGTGAATATTCTCTATTAATATCGCTTTTAAATTTTCAATATGAAACAGGATAACGATGTCCTCAATAGTTATTGCGCCCCAAGAAAACTTGCTAATTTTAAGAGCCTGAGAAGGGGCGCCCCTGAACTTAAAAATATCTTTGATTTCCAGCACTAACGAAATACCTGAGGCAGAAGCCGAATGTTCATTAGATTTCATTTCTATAGAGGAATTGCTTATGTTTAGTTTTAAGTTGGAGTCTATTTTTGAAGGGGATAGCTTAATGAATCCTTCAATTTCATATTCTCCTTTATAAGTTATTCCTCGTGCAGCGGGAATCAATTTGTTGATATTTATTGGTGCAGTTACTTTGTATTTCGGAACATTGAAAAAAATATCGGTTTCAAAAACTTTATCTTTATTTATTCCGCACGTCCCATTAAACGTAGCAGCCATATCGGGCAGAATTGTACTTGGCGCTATCGCTGAAAAAACAATAGATCTACCAATTTGTTGCAACTCTCCTGAAACTGCGCCAATATTTATATTCTCAACGGAGATATCCGACATTGAAAAACAACCTTTTTTTACAGTTTCTTGAGCCGCCAGCAAATTAAAAGGAAGAGAGATTGTCAGAGATTTTATTGCCGTTTGAGAAGCAGGAGACTCAATTAATGATGCATTAAACGAGACTTCCCCACTTATCTCTTTTTTATTAAATTGAGTGCTGGCGCAAAGGCTTATGTTTTTAAACGAAACCGGGTTCGAATGAAATAGAGCAGATACCAAGTCTGATTTTAAGATTAACTTTGCAGAGCCGGATTCTTTAAATTCTGAAAAACTCATAAAAAGTACCGGGTTCTTGAACACAAAGTCCATATTTTCTGATTTCAACATTATGGAGTCAAAATGTGTGTTGCATGTCGCATCCCATTTGCCTGAAAAATCTGTACAATACTTAAAGATTAATGGAATCGATGTATCTGCTTTGCCTTCAGGGGATACTAAAAAAGGAGTTTGGGCATTTGCTTTAGCGGTTCCCGTGATGCCTCTATCTGTGATAGTAAAATCAAGTGATATATCTGACAAGAGCAGACTCGAAAAACCGCTGCCGGCAGGGAGAAAATCGTAAAAAAAATCAGGATCTAAACTTCTGATATAAACGGTGCCGTTGGCTGATCTTTCGTCAAAAGTCAGCTTAGCGTTCAACTGTTGTTCGCGAACAGTTAATTCTAACTCAGCGTATCCATCTATCCATTTTTTGCCGGGAAAGTATTTAAGCTTGAACGGAATACTGAGATGCTTTCCGCAGTAGTTAATATTTAGTACAGAATTTTTTACTTCAATTGCAGATATTTTCGCATTCCCTAATTCTAGTGAGTCCTCAGCCTTTCGTATTACTTTTGAAATATCAAGGCCCGGGAATACAATGTTTTTGCCGTCATAACTGCAGTTAATTTCAACACCCCTGAGAATAAGAGTTTCACCCTTTTCCCCTCTGAGCAATGCCCAAAGCGAGTAGTCAGCCGTAACAGAACTCACAGAAGCATATGGTTTGTCTGGGATGCCAAAAGCAATAGAATTAAGGTAAAAGCCTGTCAGCGATACTCCTCTGATTGAGCACGAGAATTTGCCTAGACCGGACTTTTCTACAGCTCTTTGGAGAAATGACTCAAGCAGGAACGGTAATGTATTATAAATTACAATAAAAATAACCACCAATACGCCCAAAATCAGCCCGCACAGCTTTGAATACTTAATTGGACTTGACCTTGAAATTTTCATGGTTTAAAAACTTAAAATCATTGAAATATTCTTGTTTCTCGGATCTTTGCGAATTATAAAAACAACCTGCTGGTCTTGCTCTCAAACGAATTGATTATCGATTGCATGTCTGATATTGCTTTATCCAGATTATCGTTAATAACGAGGTAGTCGTATGATGGGAAGTGATCGATTTCGCTTTTAGCGGCTTTTAGCCTTTTTTGTATTACTTCTTCTGTGTCCGTATTTCTGTTTCTTAACCTTTTTTCGAGATCAGACAACGAATTGGGAAGAATGAAAATGAATTCTACGCATTTGGAAATAATAGGATCGGCCTTAACCTTTTCTCTAATAATCATAGCTCCCTGAACATCTATATCCAGAAGGACATTTTTCCCTGTGTTCAACCATCTCAGCACTTCTGATTTTAAAGTCCCATAGTAATTGCCGTGAACATTTGCGTATTCTATAAATTCATTAGACTTGACCAGTTCATTAAATTTACTTGTATTTATAAAGAAATAATCCTTGCCTTCCACTTCTCCGTTTCTCGGGGGTCTGGTGGTGCAAGATACGGAAAATTCAATATTTGAGTCGGCTGCAGTTATGGCTCTGCATATTGTGGATTTGCCGGTGCCGCTAGCACCTGAAACTATTATCATAGATCCTAGTTTTCTATATTTTTTAATATCAGAAAAGTCTGTTTTCATGCTAGTCGGCCGTGTCATGCAGTGTGGCTTCTTTGTCGTTGAACTTCCAAACATCGTGCTTGTAACTGCGATAGTAAGCCCTGCCCCAGCCGACCAAGACTCCTTTTTCAAATAAAACAGGAGTGCATTCTATTTCGGTCTTTGCAGCATCAGCCCAATCCCAGTCAGTATAATAAAACCATATATTTGGAGTATTGTATTTTTCATCAACGAGCGGATTCCCCATGATTTTGAATACTTCTTCCTTGCTCATTCCCCTTTTCAATTTCTTTATATTTTCATTGTTTTCATTACGCTCAACAAATCCCGGATCATATTTATCAAGAGAATTGCATGAGTACAGCAGGGAAAATAACAACGATAATATTAAATAAAAAAAATATTTGACTTTAATTTTCATGTTTTTTGTTAGTATTTTAATTTACGGATATCTTACTATATTCGAATTTGTCATCCTTCTCACTATACTCTATTAAAGCAAAACTTCTATTGGCAGTAATAGATCCGGCAACTATTTCGCCCCTGCCTCTGTCGTCTATTTTCGCCGTAGGGTGATGTACATGTCCGCATACCGAAAGATCAATTTTTTTATTTTTTAAAGCAGATAAAACCTCTTTTTCTCCATATAACCGGTGCCTGCATCTGATGAAAGTGTGTTTTTCTATAAGAGGATAATGGTCAACCAGAATTTTTGGCATTTTTGTTTCTGTTTCGGCCCATCTTAAAATATAGTCACTATTTTGTTTGCTCATAACAGCAGTGGATAAAAATAAATTCGACGGCTTGCAAACGTTTACGAAACAAAAACTTATCCCTTTGATAATAAGAGACTTTGGCATGTCTTCTAATTTTAATTTCCCTCTGTTCAAATAAGAAAATGTCTCTTTTAGGGCCTTTAAGCATTTTTCGTCTTCAACATAGCAGTCGTGATTTCCTGGAACGTAGAACATGTCGAAATTTTCATTTTCTACCAGAGGTTTCAAGTATTTGCAGGCAATATCGAATTCTGATAATTCACCGCTTGTGGATACATCTCCAGTGCATATGACAACATCAGGCTTAGTTTCTATTATTTTGCTTACCATTTTTCCGAGCAATTCCTGTTTGTGCCTGTGCTTTCTGACGTAAAGGTAATTTAACAGGCCTATAGCTCGTTTGTCAAAAAAAGCATTCCAGCTGGAATGGCCGCCGTAAGCGTGAGAATCAGAGAATACTGCTATTTTCATTAGTCCTAATTGATTTGTATTTTGTCAAAAATAATCCAATGCTTCTTCCTTTAATTTATCATAAAGCAAAAAGTATTTTTTTTCTTTTCCATTAACTATATCGAAAAACATATTATCAGTCATATTCATGTTGGCAAGAACAAATTCTTTTAATTTTTCAGACAAATGCGGTAAAAAGTTGCTTTCCTTACAAAAAATAGAATATTCAATCATATCTAGAAATAATTCAGTGATATTTTTAAAAATCCTGGTATTACTTTTTCGGTTTATGCTAAGCTCCAAGCTTGACGGGATTATTTTGAGTTGGTATTCCGGCGTAATAATGGCTTTGTCGAGTGGTAAACTGTATTCTTTTCCTGTTTGTGTTCTTAAAAAGTAGAAGATGAAATCCATGTAGTCCAGAAAAATATTAACAGCTATTTTTTGCGGTATTTTCTTTTGGCATAAATCTCTGATAAAATTTCCATCATTGTACTCATGACTCCTGAAGGTAATGTCGTCTTCCTGGCCAATATCAAAAATTGTACTTAAGCTTTTATGATTCAAACATGCAAAAGCTTGAGATGATTTAAAAAAGGCAGAACGATTGAAATGTATATTTTTTTTAAGTAATTCAAGAACAACAAGCCTGTCAAGGGAAATCTGATGTGCAATAAATATATCGGCTTCATTGCTAGGAATTATTGATTGTTTCAAAATGGTAAAATCTTTTATCGCAATTCCGGTTCCCATAACATTTGATGGCGCATTGATCAGGGTTTTGCAATACTCACATATATAAAGTGTTTCATGCCTACCGGCGGGTAACGACAAAATCATCTGACAGGTGCCGCATTGGATTTTTACCATAGTCAAGATTCTTCTTCAGAATATTTACTTATTCATTAGTTCCTATGGGGACAGGAACAATATTCCATATCTCATTGGCATATTCCATAACAGTTCTGTCGCTTGAAAAGTATCCCATTCTTGCTGAATTTAAAATAGCCTTTTTTGTCCATTCTTCCTGATCTTTGTAAAGCTCAGAAACCTTTTCCTGCGTCTTTATGTAATCAGCATAGTCCGCAAGAAGCAAATATGTATCACCATAGTAGACCAGCGAGTCAAAAATAGGCTTAAACGTATCTTTATTGCCAAGAGAAAATTCTCCGTTCAGAATCATGTCAAGCACCGCCTTTAATTCGCTATTTTCGTTATAATAATTTTGAGGGTTATATCCTTTGGATTTCAGACTCTTAACCTCATTATCTCTGAGCCCGAAAATAAACATGTTCTCTTCGCCTATATTTTCTGCCATTTCAATATTTGCGCCATCCATAGTCCCTATAGTAAGGGCTCCGTTCAAAGCAAATTTCATATTTCCTGTACCGGAAGCTTCGTAACCGGCTGTTGAAATCTGTTCACTTAAATCAGCTGCAGAAATTATTTTTTCAGCAAGCGAAACAGAGTAATTTTCTATGAAAATAACTTTAAGGTATTTTCCAATTGCAGGATCATTATTTACTTTTGAGCCGATTGCGTTTATGAGCTTAATTATCAATTTTGCAATATGATAGCCAGGGGCTGCTTTCCCTCCAAAAATAATAGTTCTCGGCACAAATTTTTTATCCGGGTTCTCTTTTATATGTTTGTAAAGCGTAATTGCGTGAAGCACATTCAAAAGCTGTCTCTTATATTCATGAATACGCTTTACCTGTACATCAAACATTGAATCAACATCAACATCAACATTGTTATGCTTTTTAATATATTCCTGCAGAAGTAGTTTGTTATTATGTTTTATTAGCTTCCAGCTTGTTGTAAACTCTTTATCATTAATAAATTGTTCTATTTTTCTTATCTCGTCCAAGTTTCTTATGTAATTGTATCCAAGCTTACTTGCTATCAGTCTGAAAAGTTGAAAATTGGCTTCCTTAATCCATCTTCTAGGTGTTATTCCGTTGGTCTTATTGTTAAACCGTTCAGGGAAGAGTTTATAAAAGTCGCTGAATAATTCTTTTTTAATGATTTCGCTGTGAAGTTTAGCCACTCCGTTTGTCGAATGGCTTCCAACTATGGCAAGATTGGCCATGCGAATTCTTTTATTCTGATTTTCTTCTATAATAGAAACTTTACTCAACATTTCGGGATACTTTTTTGTCACCATGTCAAGAAAGTCCTGGTTCAGATCAAATATAATTTGGACGTGTCTTGGAAGGAGTGTTTTTATAAGATCTAACGGCCAGCATTCCAGTGCTTCCGGCAATACGGTATGATTAGTATAACTGCAAGTCTTAACCGTGATACTCCATGCTTCATTCCATTCAATTCCTTCTTCGTCTACCAATATTCTCATCAATTCCGGAATGGCCAGAGCCGGGTGAGTATCATTCAGTTGTATTGAAACTTTTTCATGAAGCTTCGTAATATCGGTATGATTAACTTTATATTGACGGATGATATCCTGCACTGAAGCAGAGACTAGAAAATATTCTTGCTTCAGTCTTAATAATTTGCCTTTTGTGTAATTATCATTCGGATATAACACCTTTGAAATGTTCTCCGCATCGTTTTTGTGAAGAACAGCATTTACATAATCGCCGCTATTAAAGAAATTGAAGTCAAACGGCTTTGCTGATCTGGCTTTCCACATCCTGAGATAATTTACGGTATTGTTCATGTATCCGGGAATCATGATGTCATAAGCCAATGCGTCAACAACGTCGGTATCAATCCAGTTATACTTTGTTTTATTGTTTTCGTCAGTGATTTTTTCAAGCTTTCCATTAAATTTGATCTTGAACGTAAGCTCTGATCGTGGAATTTCCCAGGGATTGCCGTTTTCCAGCCAGTTATCAGCTTCCTCGTGCTGTTCGCCGTCAACTATTTTTTGCCTGAATATCCCGTGTTCATACCTGAGAGTGTAGCCATTCCCCGGGAGTTGAAGAGTGGCCATTGAGTCAAGAAAACAGGCAGCAAGCCTGCCGAGACCGCCGTTGCCAAGCCCCATGTCGGGTTCAAGCTCTCTTATCTTTTCAAGATCATAACCCAATTCTTTAAGTATTTCGGCGCTTTTCTTGTATTCAAAAAGATTCGTTAGAGTATTTCCGAGTAGCCGGCCCATCAGAAATTCCATGGAAAGATAATATACTCTTTTTACATCTTTTTTGCTGTATTCATTTTTTGTTCTAAGATATTTCTCTACAAGCTTGTCTCTTATGGCGTATGCTAGAGCACGATAGGTATCTTCTTTGGTTACCGTACTTTTATCACGTACAAGCGTATATTCTAAATGCTCCAGAAAGTTTTCTTTGAGAGAGTCCTTGTGTCCTACATCGTCGGTAAAAAAATATTTTTCTCTTTGACTTTGCATCTTTACTCCGGCATTTAAAAATTAATAAAAAATGTCAATTCGGCACTTATTTAAGAAATCAACTCTTTTTTAGTAACAATACTTATTTCTAGTATACCGGAAGCCGCTGCCCTTTTCAAACTCATTAACAGCATAAGTATCTTTCCTTGTTTTCCAAACATAAAAAATAAAATATTCCCAAACAGTGATTGACCATTAGTAAGTGTTGCGTTATAGTACGCGTCTTAATCAAACCGGAGAGGTGCCTGAGTGGTCGAAAGGAACGGTTTGCTAAACCGTCGTACGGGTTAAACCGTACCGCGGGTTCGAATCCCGCCCTCTCCGCCAAGTTATTTCTTCAGCAGGCTCAAAATGCTGAAGTAGTTTATGCTGTGACACATTATTTTGCCTCTTCGCCGAAATGAAAAGTAACTATCATAAAACAGCCTCAATTTTAGTATTTGGAAGGTTATAGATTTTGAGAATGAAGTAATCCTTGTCTCTGAACCCATAAGCTTGCCTGATGAGC
>JAJXWI010000029.1 GCA_021781705.1 bacterium
CCCAATCCCAAAAAGAAAGTCAAAACAATACCAACTGCAAGATCATTTTTCTTTATCTTATCTCCGATAAACCCCATTATTATTGCAGAAGTAATATTTACAGTAAGGAGTCCTGTCATTGGAGACAATCCCAGCATAACTGCCGCGGCCGCGCCTGTAAGACTAATATGTCCCAGGGCATGCGCAGCAAAAGCTGTTCGCCTTATTATTACAAAATAGCTTACAATTCCGCAAATGACAGCTATGATAGTTCCTGCTAAAAAAGCATTCTGCATGAAGTTATACTCCCACATAAGCTGACTCCTTTATGCACGGAAGTTCTCTGCATAGGTGCACGTTATTATCTTTGAAATGGATGAAGGCATCAAGATATTTTGCTATTTCATGCATGTCATGGGATATCATCATAAGGCTCAAAGTTGTTTCCTTATGAATTTTTCTGAGGGAGTGAAGAAAGCTTTGTTTTGATTCCGGGTCAAGGTCTGCCAAAGGTTCATCCATAAGAAGCAATTTCGAATCGTTAATTAATGCTTGTGCAAGAAAAATTCTTTTTTTCTGCCCTCCTGAAAGATTTACAAAAGGTTCATGAACATAATGATGGGCTTCTATAATCTCGAGTATTTCATTGAGTTTCTTGCGTAAGTTCCTATTATAAAAAGGAATCCCCCACTTGAATGCCTGATATGAATTCAAAATAAAGGTATAAGCGCTGGTCTTTATGTTTATATTTATTTCCCGTTCCTGAGGGATGTACCCTATGTGCATATTGTACTTTTCTACCGAACAATCAAGAACCCTGAATTCTCCTGATATTGGCTTTATGCAGCCAAGAATGGTTTTAAAAAAAGTAGTTTTTCCGGTTCCATTTGCTCCGATAATACCATACCAGTTATTCTCTTTTAGATCAAGATCAAAAGGTTCTGTTAGGTTTCTTCCTTGATAACCTATGCAAAGCTTTTTACATTCAACGATATTTTTGTTCATATATTTAGTTGGTAGTTGACAGTTATTAATTTTACTCTTACAGTTTTCACTTATCTTTCATGGCATTTTCTATCTCGTCTAATTCGCTCGTTAGCCATTCAATAACATTCTTGTTATCAGGCATTGTTTCGGAAATGCCAACTATTTGAATATTATTTTGTTTTGCTAAGCTTAAAATATCCTTTGTTGTGGAATCGGTCACCTGATTATTATAAAACAAAATTTTTACCTTTTTTTTCTTGATCTTGTTGATAAAATCAGCTTTCATTTTGGGTGAAGGCTCGCTTCCATTCATGATCACCCATTGAAACTCTTTTTCCTCCATAGAAAATCCAAGGGCATCAGACATATAACCAAACACTGGTTCCGTAGCAATAACAGGAGTTCCGGGATGGTTGAATTTTATATTATCAATGAGACTGAAAACGACTCTATATCTGGTATTGAATGATTTTAAATTGTCTTCGAAATATGATTTATTGTCAGGTTGAATAACTGAGAATTTTTCCGCCAGAAATTTTGCTAGTACCGGAAATGTTTGGGGATTATACCACACATGAGGATTACTCCCTTCTTTTACACCAATAAGTTTTGCAACATCTATAACTGCGAGCTTATTATTACTCGGTTGAGCCGCTAGAAACTGTATCATCCATGGATCATAATCAGCCCCATTATAGATAACTACCCGTGCATTGGTTATTGCTCTAGCAATTTTAGGTGAAATACTGAAGAGATGGGGATCGGCATCAGGATTCGAAAGTATATTGGTAACCTTCACAAATTTGCCGCCGATCATTTCAGCTACACTGCCGTAAAAATTTTCGGCAGAGCATACCATGATGGGGGTCGAGAAACTAGTATTGCATAGCAGTAAAGAGAAAATATAAATTGTGCGCTGAAAAAACATATTCATTACTAGGCTTTCAGGAGAATTGCAGTAACTTCTTCTGCCGACATTGGTTTATAATAGTAAAATCCCTGCGCTAATTCACACCCAAGCTTTAGCAGAGTATCCACTTGTTCTTTCGTTTCAACGCCCTCAGCTATCGTTTCCAACGATAAGCTCTTAGCCAATGCGATTGCACCAGTCACAACAGCATAGTTTTTAGAGCCTTCCTGTATGTTTTTTAATAATTCCTCATTTATTTTTAAGGTGTTTATAGGCACTTCAGTCAGGCTGGTAAGATTAGAATAACCTGTGCCGAAATCCTCTACAGCCAACCTGAATTGAACCTGTTTTAGAAAAATCAGAAAATTTTTCGCACCCAAATTTAATTCTTTTCTTAGAATGGATCCTGACAACTCAATTTCAAGTTTAACTCGTCTAACCTGATACCTTTCAACAAGATCTGTAATTTGTTGAGTGAAATTTTCCTGCTCCAATTGTACTGGAGAAATATTAACAGCAAGAAATAAATCCTTCACTCCATGGTGATTCCAAATTTCTCCCTGTTTACATACCGCCTCAAAGCTCCACAGGCCTATTTTATTAATAAAACCTTTGCTTTCCGCTATTGGAATAAAATCGAGAGGATTCACGTTTCCTAGTTTATCATTTTGCCAACGCAACAAGGCTTCTACTCCCACTATCTTATTGGTTTTCAGATTAACTATGGGCTGGTAAAAGAGGTATAGTTCCTTTTTTTCAATTGCGAATTGAAGAGCATGTTCGATTTCGCTCATTCTTGTATATGACTCTTTTATTTCTTCTGAAAAAAACTCTACGCAGTTTTTCCCTTTGCTTTTAGCCTTATACATGGCTACGTCGGCTTGTTTAAATAATGTTTTTACATCATCCGCGGACAAAGGATAAAAAGTAACGCCGATAGAAACTGAAGTGTGGATATCAATGGAGTCAATGTGAATTGGAAGCTGGAACATTTTTAATATCTTATCTGTGATAGCAACAACACTTTCATAATTGTCAAATCCCCTTAAAATTATGGCAAATTCATCCCCCCCTACCCTTGCGATAAAATCTTCTTTTCTCAAATTCTTTTTCAACAATAATGATAGTTCCTTTAGTGTTGCATCTCCCACGTCATGGCCTGAAGTGTCATTTATCCATTTGAAGTTATCTATATCAATAATCAGCAATGCGAATTTTTGCCCATGCCGTTTTGAAATAGAAAGAATCTGCTGGATATTCTCTTCAAAATACCTTCGATTGGGAAGACCTGTAAGACTGTCAAATGCGGCTAAATGTTCCAATTTATGGGTGGACGCGGAAAGTTCAGAGTTTTTTTCTTTCAGTTCCGTAACAAGGCGCATGTTTTCCATTGACAAGCGTTGTTTCTCGAGCGCCTTATCTATCAGCAATAATACTTCATCGATATTTATAGGTTTGATAACATAAAAAAAGGCGCCATTTCTTATTGCCTCAATGGAGGTTTCCAACGATGCATAGGCAGTCATCATTATCGTAGTAGTGTCTTGATTAATGCTGTTTATTTTTTTTATTACTTCAAGACCGCTCATATCAGGAAGCTTTAAATCTACAAAAACCAGATTGAAAAATTTAGCCTCAACTAAACCTATTCCTTCCAAACCTGACTTCACTCCTTCGACATTATAACCTTTGAGCTTTAATATTTTTCCGAACGTATTACGGGCATTTACATCATCGTCTATGATAAGTATGTTAATCATGTTTTTTTCTTCTCTTCAATATAATTTGGATAATTTTATTACCTTTTACATGTAAAAACCACGCCCGACTGACATGGGTTTTATTTTATTATAATATTTTAGTTGGCAAAGTAATTATAAACCTTGCCCCCTTGCCAGTTTCGCTCTCCACTTCAATTTTACCATTATGCTTTTCAACCAGTAATTTTACAATACTAAGCCCCAATCCGGTACCACAAGCTTTTGTAGAAAAAAGAGGTTCGAATATTTTATCCATGTTCTCTTTAGTAATTCCGCTACCCGTATCCGCAAATATTATCTTAATACAATTGTCTTCCATTAAAGTCTCAATGGTAAGAGTGCCTCCTCTATCCATCGCCTGGATGGCATTTGATGATAAGTTGTTAAAGATTTGATCCAGCTGTAACTGGTCAACAGAAATTTTTGGCAGGTTTTTATCTAATTTAGTTATGATCTTAACATTCGGGGGCTTTACCATTTTTTTTAGCACTCCCAATATCATCAGGTTTATATTTTGGTTTATCAAGATGGACGACTTTATTTTTGCAAATCCCAAAAGATCAGATATAATCTGGTTGGAATGCTCAATCTCGCTGGAAATCATGTCTAAGTTATCGCTAATTTCTTTATTATCTTTTACTATCTCCATCATTTTTAGATAATAAATAACATTTTTCATTACGCCTAGCGGGTTTCTAAGCTCATGTGCAACGCTTGATGCCAACTGGCCTATGGCCGCAAGTCTTTCAGCCCGCACCATTTGATCCTGCGTCTTATGTAATTCATCTGCCTGCTCTTTTAGTTCAAGACATTTATTAAGAAGCTCTTCTTCTGTCTTTTTGATATCGCTTATATCTCGAGCGACGGCAAGAATACCCTGGAATTCCCCTTTTTCATTTCTATAGACAGTAGCATTGTACATAACATCAACGGTTTTTCCATTTATGTGTTTGATGGTAAGAGGATAGTCCCTGACAAACCCCTCTCCCAATACCTTTTTGTAGACGTCTCTGGCCTTTTCAGGCTCTGTAAAGTAATCAGAAAAGTAATTGCCGACAAGCTGGTTTCGTGAGAATCCTGTAACCACTTCCGTTTCATTATTTACATCCATAATCTTACCGTCTTGACTTATCGTGAATAATGGGTCAAGACTCGATTCAATAAGGTCGCGGCTGTACAAAAAAGCTCTCCTCAGCTCTTCTTCTGTCTTCTTGAGATTGTCGATGTCAATTACAACTCCTTCCATACGTTCTGCGTTTCTTGTAGAATCATAATACGCCAGCCCTCTAGCCGAGATCCAATGAATACTGTTATCGGCCCAAACGCTACGGTATTCAGCTTCATATTTTGTATGATTTTTAATTGCATACAGAACTGCTTTATTTGCTTCTTCTCGATCATCCGGATGCAATGATTCCAGAAAGCGCTCGTAACTTACGGTTTCGTTTGATGGTATGCCAAAAATAGATTTGCACCTGTCTGAAAAAATCAATTCACCGGTAATTAGATTATAGTGCCAGACCCCTAAATTAGCGCCTTCTGTTGCCAAGCGCAGACGCTCTTCCGCAATCTGTAAATCTTTGGTCATTTTTTTTAAATTATCAGCCATTAAATTAAAGGAGTTACCAAGTACTCCTATTTCATTACTGGATTCCACATGGACGCGCAAGTCCATGTTTCCTTCCCCGAATGATGTCACCACATTTTTTAAGTTCGACAAAGGCTTTGAAAGCTTGTAAGCAAAAAATATGCTAAAAATAATGGCCAATATAACGCCCGGCAATATTATGAAGAACCATTTGTATGCTAACCCACGTATGGGGCCATAAATCATACTGGTGGGCATTTGCAAGACCAGCACCCATCCATTCCCTTCAAAATCAAGGTAGCCCCTGCTAACAGAGAAAGCCCCGATATTTTCTTTTCCTCCTTTATGAGTATGCGCCTTTATTACTCCTGATTTGCTCTCCGATAAAGATCTTTTCACCTCTTCCCAGTCTGACGGTTTTTCTTTTAATATACCTTTATGATTATAATTAGAATAGATTAACAATCCGTCGCTATTGGTCAGGTCTATTTTGATATTATTAGATACATGCGGGGCAAAACTGATTTCTTGCATTATTTCATACAACTTGTGCACAGGTACACGAGTCACCACTACTCCAAACGTCCGGTTATTCTTATCTTTTACTGGAGATGCAAAAAAGATAACAGGCACTTTTAAATTTATAGATAATTCGACATCTGAGCCAGCACTCATTTTACCTTGCAAAACGTCATTTACGTATTGATAATTGTAGTTTTTTTTACCTATGCCCAATCCGGCAGTATCCGCGATCCTTATTTGATTTTGATCAAAAAAGGATAATGAAATATATGTTTTACAAATATCTCTGTATTCTATTAATCTTTCCGTAATCTGCTGAGGAGTAGAATCTCTGGAACTAATTATTGGATCACTGGCGATCACTTTTAAATCACACTGCCTTTCAAATAAAATACGATGATCTATCTTAGTCATGGTTTGATATACCAGCTCTTTCAACATCTCCTCACTATTAGCCATCAAGGCATCCGAACTGGATTTCCAGGTAATATAAAAAACTCCACTGCTCGTAATAAGCGCTATAAATATTAATATCAGGGTTAGCTTAAACAGTAGTTTCATTTTGCTACAACCATATATTCGTACGACGTCATACGTACAGCGTACAGTGTAAAAGTTTTTATAATTTCCATATCAACATCCTGTTTTATCCTCCCCCCTCACGCTGTACAAAGTACGCTTTACTCTGTACTTTCCAACTTCCCTGCTAACGATTTTATAAACTTTGGCTCAAGCACATCATCAATACTCAAAACATTGAAGAGTTGGCCGCGTTTTAGATAAAAATCAATAATCATTTTGACTGAAGCAGATAATGGAAGGGTAGAAGTAGTCATAATCGTAAAATTCTCTTTAATGTCAGGCTGATAAATTCCTGCAATCCCTTCTTCCATTTCTTGTACACTCATGCCCATCCTGTCTGCCACAATTTTAATCGACTCATCTCTATGAGCTTTTAAATAATCCAGAGCTTCAAACAATGATTTGATAATTGCACGGATTTCATGGGGTCTTTCCTTTATCATATTAGGAGTGAAAATTAATACATCGGTGATTATTCCGGGATAGTCGCCTGCCTTAGATAATACTTTGTACCCTTTTTTCAGCGCCTGTGATTTTATGGGGTCCCAAGTATGCCCCGCATCAATTTTTTTCTCTTCCAGTGCCTTCAGCACGTCCAAAGCAGCAATATTTTCAAATTTAACATCGTATTCTTTCAGTCCCGCTTTTGTCAACGCAGTCAAGACAAATATATGCGAAAAAGTATTTACCCCCTCAAAGCTTACAGTTTTCCCCTTAAGTTCGAATAGTGATTCAATATCACTCCTGCCAATGATAACATCTCCGCTATCAGAATAGTCTATAATACAAACTATTCTGGCTGGATGTCCTGTAGCAGTAACCATTAGCGTATCAGCTAAAGTAGTAAAACATCCCTCAGTGTCGCCGCCTGTGAACAATTTTAAGGATTCATACGAAGTTGTCCTTACAAGCTCTACATCCACATTGTTCTTCTTAAAAAACCCTTTCTCCTGTGCTATATGGGCTTGGGCATATCCGGCCCAGACATCGATGGCAATTTTTATCGGCTTCTTTGCGTCAGTCTTAGGCGTGCAGCTACTAACGGCAAGCGTGCAGATTGAAAACCAGATTATGGCTAATATTGAGAAGTTATTGCACATAAATCAAGAAATTAAACAGTTATTTTTTTACCGAATTCTTAATGTTTTCTATTTCCATTGAAACAACAATATTCACAAAATCTTTCAACGGGTCATTTGTGGTTTTTATTATGCTTGGAACTCGAGGGCAACTGATGCAGGAATACTTGAGAGACGTATCGGAACTCACAGTCTTTATGATTTTATATCTCAATTCCGAATCTTTTTTATAACCGGAGGAATAGTCTTCGCCCAAAGTAAAAATAAGAGTTGAGTTTTCTACCCTCCACTTACCGCCTATTTCGCCCGTATTTGCACTGTCCACTTTCCATAGGTACGTAAAAGTCTCATCGTTGTTAAATAATAGAACATTGAAAGGTACCATGCAGATTTTTTTCCCGTCAACATCTGCCTCTGTAATAGCCATGAGTCTTAATTTTGGCGGGATTTCATTCTCCGGAACGGCCACCCATTCAGAAACGAGCTTGTTTTCCATAAGAATATCTGAGTATTGTTTGTCATTGTAAAAATAGGCCGAATATGCAGGTGTGCTTGTTATAACCGTTAAGGCAATAACCAAAGAATATGCATTTTTTAATTTCATCTAAATTTCCCTCTCTATCTGGTTTATGTTAACATTCAACAATTATACTCATGAAAAAATAGAGAGCAACTGTTATTTTAATAATATTGAGAATGGAAGGCATCGCAAAACTTGCTATTGTATCAAGGCGTGATTACTATAGAGATTGATTGACGATAAGGCTGAAAGTAAGGTTTTGAAGCTATTTATGAGCAATATTAAGACAGCAGAGATTTATTCCATAGCTTTTGGCGGCGAAGGAATTGCAAGAATAGATGGAAAAGTTTGTTTTGTTACGGGTGCTTTGCCGGATGAAAAAACTGTTATTGAAGTAACGGAAGAAAAGAAAAATTTTACGAAAGGCGTTTTACGCGAAATAATCACACCGTCTCAAGACAGGATAGAAAATGTTTGTCCTCTTGCTTTCAATTGCCAGAAGAAAGGATTTTTCTGCACGGGCTGCGTTTACCAACATGTTTCTTACGAAAAGGAAATTGAGTTTAAAGACAGACAGTTTTCGGAACTCCTGAAGCGCTTTGCGGGGATTCCTGACGGCATTAAACTTCCACCTGTTTATTCAGAAAAATACCTTAATTACAGGAATAAAATTACCATACACAAAGCAACAGGAAACGTGAATTATTTTGGATTTGTTTCCAACGACAATATCACTGTTCTGGATGTTCCAGAATGCAATCTGGCATGCGATGAAATAAACAAAGCATTAAAAGAACTTCGCCTCGACATTCCTGGATTTCTAAAAAATGGGAAGAAGATTTTGCTGCGTTACAGCCAAAAAGATGGAGTTTTGGTTTTACCTGAAAATACGTGTAGGAATTTTCCGGAATACATGACAGAAGATAGTGAGTTTGGCCCATTTTTAGTGCCTCCTTATTCGTTTTTTCAGACAAATATATTTTCACATGATTTGCTTTTATATGAATTTAAAAAAATCCTGAATGAAATCAAAAGAGAAACAGTTTTTGATCTTTATTGCGGTGTAGGAGTGTTCGGAATATTGGCGGCAGAATCAGGATTTAAAACTTACTGCGCTGATATAGATTCGGAGGCTGTGCCTGCAGCTAAAAAAAACGCAGAAATAAGGGGATTGAAAAATATTGAATTCCTTTCCGGCAATGCGTTTGATACCTCTAAAAAAGTGTTTGGAAAAGAAAGCCCTGATAAAATATGCTTAGTTATTGATCCTCCCCGAACCGGTCTGGATAAAACTTTAATTGAATTACTCTGTGAAAAAAAACCAAAATGCTTGATTTATATCTCATGTTCGCCTGACACTCTCTGCAGGGATTTAAAAATTCTGATGTCTGCAGGATATGAAATCATCTCAACAAGAATTATTGACATGTTTCCTCGTACAAAACATTTTGAAACGATAACTTATCTAACCGTCTGACAGCACCCATTCAAATCGGCTTTACAAGCGTTAGTTTTTGATAGAAAAAAATCAATAAATAGTCATTGACAAAAATACGAATTACCTTACGATAGCAATGTGTACGAAGTGAATAAAACCTTCGTTATATACAAAAACAAAAAACAAGGAGTAGCAAAAATGAATAAGGCAAAGTTAAGATGGATTTTAACTCTGATGGGCTGTATCATAGCCATTTCAGCATTTAGTGCGGAGGTGGTTAACTATTGTACAAGCCTAAAGGATAATGACGCAAACAGAATAGAGATGTGCAAAAAGAATATAGAAACCGCAATGGCAAACCTAACAACAATTGAAGAATTAAAAAATGCCAACGCTATATTAACTAATAGCCTGACGGATCTACTTAAGGATCGAGCCGCGCTGAGTGGAAGCAGTGGAAATACAGCTCAGACCAGCAATAAAAAAAGTATAGAGAAGGAAAAATATACAACACTCACGTCTGAAACATTATCACAGTTAGGGTATTCAACAACAGACTGCAATGGTTTAGGCGCATACTATTATAGTAAAGGACATAACGATAGATTAAAAGACGATAGCACGGCAAAACTAGCATATGCCATAAACATGGCACTGCTCGAGGCTCAACAAAGCAAAGTGCGTCTTCATAATTATTTGGCAGGTTTCAACGAAGCCAAGCCAGCTTTATCAACTGAATCTGAAGATGTAGGCGAATAAGAGAAATATCGTTCAACTTACAACGGGAGGTGATGAAATCACCTTCCGTTGTTGCTTTCCCGACTGCCCTTCTTCTGCATATAATAAGTATTCAGCTGGAATAGTCAAAATAAAATCTGACACATTCTTGAATAAAGAAGAAGTTACTCCTAAATATAATAAGTAGCAGAAGCGTTAGGAAACGTATCGAGAGCCTATAAAGTCATGAGAAATCAGCGCACTGGAGGAAGAAGACGGGGTAAATCTTCCTCTCATGGTGGGTTATTCGTTTATTCGCGCTTTTTTTTAGGGGCAGTAGTAGATCATTTCCGTTCATATATGTATTTGTCGTTGTATTTTTTATGTAAATTTGCGTCTAAATCTCCTTCTGCTGCACTTTTATTTGCACAGTATTTATCGACTGATGATGATTGGTCTCGCCATTCCTGCCAATTTGTAATAGCCTTTTCAAACATCTTATACTCTCCTCGTTCAGCAGCTATGTACGAACAATAACTTATTGCATAGGAGTAAGAGTTTTTACTCGTAGAGTTTTGGGTGTCTAGGACAAGTGTTTCTGGTCTTTTTATGAATGACTTATATAGATTCTCCCAGTTTTTCTCTTCATTTGCTCCATCTGGAGTGCCTATTTGATCGCCTTTAAGGCTCTCCTTCTCGATATTGTATAGCGTCGTATCTTGCGCGTTGCTGCTCGAATTTAGACTTTGTGCGTACTGGGTAGTTGCTAAAGAGCAAAATATTACTGTTACGGCTACTAACGATGTTAGGTTTTTGTAAAAAAACATCTTGCAATATTTCATAATTTAGGTCTCCTTATTTTTGTTGCTTAAAAACCGGCTTTTATGCATTATCGTAACCATTGGGCAATCTTTTTTCAATAGTGATTTCCAGTCAAACCCAGAAAATACCCACACTATTTCCACTCGTTAGCAACCTATTTATCCATATTCTATTCAATAACATCGAAATAACTTCTGCCGTACTCATACTTTCGATATATAGTAACATTTATGCCTTTTTTGCCGTTACTACAAATGCAGAGCTTGCCAGACGCGTTCTTGAGTAAATGGCGCCTTATAGATTCTTACGCCGGTTGCATTATAAAGTGCATTTGCAATTGCCGGCATGGCGCCATTGATGGAAATTTCTGAAACACTCTTTGCGCCGAACGGCCCGGTTTCTTCATAACTCGGCACAATGATCGCCTTAATTTCAGGCTTATCTCTCATTGAGTATATATTGTAGCTAGCTAATGACGCATTTGACATTTTTCCTGTCCTGTCAAATCTGTACTCTTCGGTAAGCGCGTAGCTTATACCGTTAAGCACGGCGCCTTCCGTCTGCCCTTCGGCTAGCTGAGGGTTGATGGCCGTACCGCAGTCAACAGCCGCCACATATTTCAGGACTCTTATTTTTCCTGTTTCCATATCAACTTCAATTTCTACGAAATGCGCAGCGAAGGGAGGCGGAGACTTGTGAGTAATATGCGAATCTATAGCGGCAATCTGGAACTGGTTATTTTCGTACAGAGCATAGTTTGCTATATCGCCGTATGAAACTTTACAAGAACCATCCAATGCCACTACATGAGCATCGAAAACATCAAGTTCTTCGACTTTTTTGTTAAGCATTGCGGCCCCTACTTTAATAATCTGCTCCTTCACTTTTGAGGCAGTCTTCCTGACCGCCTCTCCTGAAAGATAAGTAGTACTTGACGCATAAGCGCCCGTATCGAAAGGAGTCATGTCCGTATCAGAGGAATAGACAATAAATTTATCAACAGTTGTCGCAAGTTCTTCTGCCGCGATCTGAGCAAGAACGGTATCGCTTCCCGTGCCGAGGTCTGTGGCGCCCATGAGGAGGTTAAAAGAGCCGTCCTCATTCATCTTTATAGAAGCAGCGCCCATATCAATTTCAGGAATGCTTGAACCCTGCATGTGAATACTCATTCCGATACCACGTCTATATCTGCCAGTCTTAGCAGTATGAGGAGTCCGCCCGTCCCAGCCTATCTCCCTGGCGCCTCTGTCTATACATTCATCAAGTTCGCAGCTCCCGATGGTCATTGGAGCGCCTGGTTTTCCTTCGCCGAGCGCTTCAAACGCCGGATGGCTCTCTCCTGATGAAATGTGATTTCTCTTCCTGAATTTCAGGGGATCCATTCCGATTTTTTCTGACATTATATCAATCATCGACTCCATAGCAAAATACGCTTGAGTCGCTCCAAATCCCCTGTACGCGCCGCATACAGGAAGGTTAGTATAAATTGACTTAGCATCAAAATGTATATTTTCGACATGATAAAGAGGCAATGTCTTGCTTCCGGCACAACTCATCACGGTCAATCCATGGCCGCCATAAGCGCCCGTATTATTTATTACATCCAGTCCAACAGCTGATATGTCTCCATTTTTCTTAAGTCCATATCTTATTCTGATACGCATCGGGTGCCTGGTTCTGCCGCTCCTGAAAACTTCGGCTCTGGTTAGCGCCCAAAGAACAGGTCTGCCGGTTTTCATGGCTGCCATGGCTACGACATCTTCAAGCATCATTTCCTGTTTACCTCCGAACCCGCCCCCTATTCTGGGTTTTATCACCCTTATCTTCTGCACAGGTATACCAAGAGTTCTTGCCACAATCCTTCTTGTATGGAATGGAACCTGCGTACTTGTTGTAATAATTATTCTCCCGTATGGGTCAAGCTGTGCCCAGGATATGTACCCCTCCATAGAACAATGTTGAGCATAGGAAGTTTCAAAAACCTGATCAAACGTGTAATCAGACTCACGCATTCCCTTTTCAAAGTCACCCGCGTTCATCCCGACTTTTGCAACGATGTTTTTCTTCGGCTCATAAGGAATAGGAATAGGGACAAACGCATCGTCTTCGTCGTGAATTACCGGCGCGCCCTCCCTCAATGCTTCATCATACGCAAATACCGGTTCGAGAATTTCATATTCAACATGGATAGACTTTAAAGCATCCTCTGCCTGCTCCGAAGTTTCTGCCGCAACAGCCGCTACTCTATCTCCTACGAAACGAACTTTTTTGTCAAACATAAAAGTATCATAAGGCGAAGGTTCGGGATACCCCTGCCCTGCGGTGCAATGAGCTATTCTAGGAACATTCCCGTAATAAAGAATGCACTTTACGCCTGCCATTTTTCCTGCGGTGCTTATGTCTATAGACTTTATTCTGGCATGCGCATGAGGACTCCAGAGCATTTTTATATAAAGGGCGTTTGCCGGAGTCAAATCACCGGTAAATAGATGTTTTCCTTGTGAAAGAGCGAGAGCATCTATCTTATTTACTGACTTATTAACAACTTTCATCTTTGACATTTTATTTGATAGTTGCTTGTTCGTGGTTGACATTTCTTATCTACCTTAACTTATGGCTGACCGAAAGTTTCTTCATAGCGCTCCATATTTTTTCATACCCGGTGCACCTGCAAAAGTTGCCATCCATCTGGACTTTGATATAATCTTCACTTGGCGTTGGATTTTCGTCAAACATCGCTTTTGCTGAAAGAACCATGCCGGGCGTGCAATAACCACACTGAACAGCACCTTCGTCAATTAATGCTTTTTGAATTTCGTGAGGCTCATTGCCGGCTCCCACCCCTTCGATTGTTTCAATTACCCTTTCGTCAGCCTGAAAGGCGAAAACAATACAGGAGTCGACCGCTTTTCCATCCATTATAACGGTACAAGTTCCACAAGTTCCCTCAAGACAACCGTACTTGGTGCCTTTATATCCATTTCTTCTTAGGAGAGTCAAAAGCCTTTCGTTAGGATTAATTTCAAACTCCTTAAGTTCGCCGTTCAGTGTAAAAGATATTTTTTTCTTAATCATTACAGCCTCCCATAGCTTCTTTTAGAGCATCGCAAATCGCATCAGAAATCTTAACCCTTAATAAGTGTTTGCAGTAATCCATGCTCATGCCTTCCCTAGGCAGTAAAGAGTATTTATTCAATCTGTCAAAGTTGAGATCTCTAATGATTAAACTCTCTGCTTTCGTTCCTTTTAGCTCTTCTTCAATGTCAAATAATCTTACGGGGAATGGAAGAACGGCTCCTATAGCAACCCTGGCGTCAGATATTATTCCATCATCAACCTTCACGAATGCCGCGGCTGTCGCTGCGCTGAATGCTTCAGAAGTTCTTGATTCTTTGGTATATCCAAAACCCATTCCTTTTTTGATTTCGGGAATTTCTATGTACTCAAGAAGAGAACCCTTAAATACATCTTTATGAACAGTAGAGTTATGAAACGCTTCAGAGATTTTTACAGTTTTTGAAGATATTCCGGAAAGTTTAATAGTTCCTTCAAGCACACGTAGAGCAACGGGAAAGTCTGACCAGTAGAAAACTCTCGCTATATTCCCGCCTATCGTCGAAATATTTCTTACCTGCTGATTTACATGCCTAAGAGCGACTCTGTCAAGCACCCAGCCAGACGCTTTATACTTCAAAATATCATTAATTGTAGTTCCGGCTCCGATTTTGAAAATATCATTATTTTTTGAAATTCCCTTTATCGGAATACGGTTAATATCAATAGCCACTTTTGAATTTTTTGAACTAACAAAAAAAGTGGAAGTCCCTCCGGCAATGAGGTAAGAAGAATCCCCAATTTCCCTGATAAGAGAACACGCCTCCGATACCCTTGAGGCAAAAACAAAGTCCTTTATCTTCATAATTTCATCTCAAAACCGGCTGAATTTTAGATTTGTCCCGTAAAATAGCGCAGTTCAATTAGCAAAGCAAAGAGCGGCTTCTATTTTAGTGTTGGTTTTGGTATTTGCGTCGGAAAAATTATTTTTGTAAACTCACTATTGACCTGTGTGTGTAAATATTCAACAAACGATAGTACAATCAGGGGTCCAACTCTCCGGCAATAATCCTTACCACCATGTTAGCTTGGTGCGCGGCTGCTATCAAAACTCTGTTTGCCATTACCCCCTTTTCACACGACTGGCTGCAAAAATCTCCCGATATAAAGACTCTATCTGCGAACTTCTTTGTTTGTATCGTGTTGGATGACTCAACCCCTGCCACCCCTGAAGCGCAGACCAGGTATTTTTCTTTAAACTCGTCTTTCTCAAGGAATGAGTCAATTATCATTGATTTCTCTACCGCTTCATCAAACGCTTCAACTATCACATCGGCCTCTTTGAAAAGCTCAAACAAATTGTCTTTGTTTATTTTTAGCCATTTTTTTTCTATTTCAACAAACGGGTTTATCCTTTTCAAATTATCACAAAGGGCATCAACCTTAAACTTTCCTATGTCATCTATAAAAAAAAACTGCCTATTCAGATTTGAAAGAACAACTTCATCAGGATCAACAATAATCAGTTTTTTTACTCCAACCCTTGCAAGAGCCCCCGCCACGTTTGAGCCAAGCCCGCCGCACCCTGCAATCCCTACGACAGCTTTTCGAAGTTTATCCGTAACAGATGGTTCGTTCTTTTCTGTCAGCCCCTTAAAAAATTGTTCTTTATCAAACAACATTCATCAGCCTCCGCCAACCGGCAAGAATAGCTTTACTTCATCTTTATTTTTTAATGCGTAACACAGCGTTTCTTTTTTCCCGTTTATCATCGCAATAATATATCGCTTGTGTTGTTCCATAATACCCAATATCGAAAGCAGTTCGCTCAAGCTGCTGCCTTCTTGAATATCTATGGAAGACCCGCTCGCTACATTCTTCACATCAACAAGTCCCGTAAAATGGATTGTCACACTTATCTTTTTCATATCTAAACCTTAGAATAATAACTTCTCTTCAGAAGGGATAAGTTATTTTGATCCTATTTCAATAGGTTTTACAGGTTTTTGTCATCAATAAAAAGCAATTACTGTTATATTTTAGTAATTTGTTGCATTTAAAAGTCGTTACAGTTAAAATGAACCAGCAATGGATTTTTACTTTTGCTTATTTGAATAATGAGTAGCCATGGCAAATAAAGCAAGGATTAAGCATGCCTATAGACTCAGATATCACCAAGCTCAATTGTGAACTCGCCGAGACTCGTGCGCGCCTGGCTGAAGCAGAAGAAGCGCTCAATACCATCCGCAATGGAGAGATTGACGCTTTGGGCTCCAGTTCTGATAACCAAATATTCACACTAAAAGGGGCTCAAGAGCCTTACCAGTTGCTGATTGAGCAAATGAGCGAAGGCGCGCTGACATTGTCGAAAGAAGGGGTTATCATCTATTCCAATCAGGCTTTTTCACGATTTCTGCAAACGCCTCTGGAACGAGTCATCGGCACTGAGCTTTTTATCTCTCAGCAAACCCGAGGAGCAGCAGTTCTTAGCAGATTTGATCAAAGCTGCCTTGAATGGGAATAGTCATGGTGAAGTCTCTTTTCGCACCGCCGACGGTTCATTCATTCCATTGCTTCTGGGACTGAGCCGGCTGTATTTTGATCCGGAAACATTGATCTGCGTGGTGGCAACCGATCTCACCGAAATTAGAAAAAAGGAAAAAGAGCTGGCGCATCTTTACGCCAATCTGGAAAAAACAGGTCAAAGAACGCACAGCAGACCTCCGCATTGAAATAACCGAGCATAAAAAAGTTGAAGAAAAATGAATTACAGATTCTAGAACTGACTGAACAGCAGCAGACTATGCTTGACGCTTCTCCGATATTTATTTTCTATAAGGACAAGAAAAATAATTTTGTTCGCGTAAATAAAATATTTGCAGAATCTATGGGAATGTCACAGAATGAGCTGGAAGGAAAAAGCATATGGGAGATATATCCGAGGGAGGTCGCAGAAAAGTACTGGAAGGATGATAATGAAGTAATTTCATCAGGCAATCCAAAATTGAACATTATTGAAGACATAAAAACCTCACACGGCATCAGACATGAACGGACAGATAAATTCCCATACAAGAATTCACAGGGAAAAATTATTGGTATTATTGGTTTTGTTCAGGATATTACAGAACTCGTGATAAATGAGGAAAAGATAAACGTAAAGACTGCGCTATTGGAGCATATTGCCTCACACGACCCCCTTCTGACCGAAATACCCAATAGATATACGTTTAAAAAAACAGCTAGCTTAACCTTTGAATCGGCCAAAAGATATAATCGTAAACTGGCTATATTGTTGATAGATATAGATAAATTCAAATGGATCAATGATCAGTACGGTCACGCCACGGGAGACATAGTATTGGAAGTTACGGCCTCGCTAATAAGCAAGAGCATCCGGAAAAGCGATCTTTTAGCCAGGATTGGCGGAGATGAATTCGGCCTGATCCTTGCAGAAATAAAAAGCATCGACGATGCAGGGATAGTGGCGAATAACATAGTAAAGCTTTTTAATAATCCGCTTGATATAAATGGCACTTTAATATCTTGTTCGGTATCAATCGGTATAGCTTGCTATCCATCAGGTGGTATTGATGACGTTGACATGCTTTTAAAACAGGCGGATATTGCAATGTACAAAGTCAAGGAAAAAGGTCGAAACGGCTTTGAATTCTTTTCAAAAGAAACATTCATAGAATATAACAAGAAACAGGGGCTTGAATTCGAATTGATAAACGCCATGAAATCAAATAGATTCTATTTGGTTTACCAGCCGATAGTAGATATGAGGAATAATAAAATTGTCGGACTGGAGACTCTGCTCCGAATGACGAAAAGTCCAATGTTCGGTGCAATTGATCCATACCTAATTGAGCTTGAAATTGCTGAATCAATGACTGAATCAAACTCTTCTGACAAATACATAGAGAGCTGGCTGAAAAACTTCAAGGAACTCAATCTTAAATTATCAATTGATCATTTCGGCACCGGATGCTCTTGTTTAAGCAAGCTCGGAGGTTTGCCTATTCATACAGTAAAAATTGATGGGGGGCATCCGCAACATAGGGAACAGTGAAAAACATAATTCTATGATTAAAAATATTATTTACCTGGCTGAAACCATATCTGTTAAAACAATTGCCGAACACGTGAAAACAAAAGAGAAGATTGATTTTCTTCTCAAAAATGGGTGCTGCCTGGCTCAGAGTTATTATTATTTATAGACCAATGGCTGCCGATAAAATAACTGAACTGCTGTGTAATACTAAGTTGTAATCAAAGAGCAACTTAATATGAGTTTAGAATTACCCGTTTATAGTGTATGATTGAATGCAGCTTAGTATGAAATATCAATAAAAGAAAACAAACTGAATTTTTATGACTTGCTGCAGTCAACAAACCTTGAAATCTCGTACATAATTCATATACTTTATGCGAGTCTCCTGATTATTGAATTAATCTTGAAAATATAAAAATGAGGATACCTTTTATGAAAAGCAGACTTTTGATGTTTTTTCTACTTCTAGCACTAAATTTCAGCTCCACAACTTCAATATTAGCCGGTGATATAAAAATACAGCGAGTCGTAAGTACCGGAACAGAAAATAATTGTATTACTCAAGACAAGGACGGAATGTTTTGGGTTGGCGTCTGGGGGAAAGGATTATTTTGCTATAATGGAAACGAATTAACCAAGGCAAAAATTGGAAATGGAGAAAATCCTGTTCCAATAACATGGTCTATTTTTACTGACAGCGAAGGAATAATATGGTTTGTAGTTGCAGATCATGGACTATATTCTTATGACAAAAAAAGCGGCGCTTGCAGAGAATACAAGGCAGAAGCTGGAAATGCTAACACATTGGCAAGTAATCACTTCAATGTTTGCTCTTGTAATGACCTTGCAGAAGACAAAGAAGGCCTTATTTGGATCGGAACAACTGAGGGACTAAGCTCTTATAATAAAAAAACCGAAAAATTCACCCAATACAAAAATAATCCAAATAACACAAACAGTTTAAGCAACGATAGTGTATGGGCCGTTTTTACAGGCAAAGACGGGCTTATTTGGATCGGAACGGAAGACGGCCTTAACTGCTATGATAAAAACTCTGGTAAATTTTGCCGTTACAAGAATGACCCCAACGATCCCAACAGTATAAGCGATAGTTATGTCCGTGCAATAGCTGAGGATAAAGAAGGAAGCATCTGGATTGGAACAAAAAGTACAGGAATAGATAAATTCGATAGGAAAGCCAGGACTTTTACAAATTACAGACATGATACCAATAATTCCAACAGCATATCATACAATCAAATTCACCATCTCATGGTAGATCGGTATAATAATTTATGGATTTGCAATGATGGCAATGTCGGACTTGATTTATACAACATCAGAACAAACACTTTCAGCCATTACAGCTACGATCTCGAAAACCCCAACACTATAAGTTCAAACAGCAGACTTTGTTCTTTCGAAGATAATTCGGGAATTGTCTGGCTAATAGATAATTCAGGAGGCCTTAATAAATGTATCTGGCAAAATAATGTTTTTAAAAGTTATATTCACAACCCAAAAGATCCTTCCAGCATAAGTTCCGATAATTTGGCAAAAATATATGAAGACAGGAAAGGAAACATTTGGATAGGAACGTATAAAGGCGGAATGTGTTTATATACAAAAGAGGGTAATTTTGAAAATTTTAGCCACGACACCACTCCCTTAAGCTTACCCGGAGTTTCTGTCCACTCTATCCTTGATGCATCTGATAACAAACTTTGGCTGGGTGTTGAAGAAGGATTTATCTGTCTGTTCGACGTTGCTTCAAAACAGGTTGTCAAGAGTTTCCAAAATCCATGTCGCAAGCTCACTCCAGCTTATTTAACTCAAGATAATAAAACCCCCAACATATTATGGTTCGCCTGTTCCTACGCAGAAGGCTTATTTAATTTTAACACAATGACGGGAGAATTTACTGCATACAAACATGATCCTCATGACAAGAATTCTGTAAGTAACGAGAACACGTTCAGTATACTTCAGGATGGGGATGTGTTATGGATTTCAACAGGGGGCGACGGCTTGTGTAAATTTGATAAAACTACAGGAAAAAGTGTATACTACAAATATGATCTGAATAACAAAAACAGCATTAGTGGAAATATTGTAATTGATTCATTCATAGACAGCAAGAGCAGGTTTTGGGTTACAACTGATGATGGAGGCCTGAATAAGTTTGACAAGCAGACAGGCAAATTTACAAATTACGGAGTTGACTGCGGATTCCCCAGCAAATGCACAAGACATATTCTGGAAGACAACGATGGCTCTATATGGGTAAGCACAGATTCCGGCATAGTAAAATTTGATCCTGAAAAACTAAAAGTCATTAAATGGTTTAAAACTGCTGATGGAATACCAAGTAATGACTTCGAAGATATATGCAGTGCCATCAAAGACTCCAAAGGCAACTTCTGGTTTTCAACAGTAAAAGGCCTTTGTAAATTTACCCCGGAAGAAGCAAGCAAGATAGAGTCGAATCCCCATATTCCGCCGATTGTTCTATCATCTTTTAAATCGAAAGAAGGAAGTTATTATGAAGAAGGATTTAAAAACTTAACGGATGTAAAGCTTAAATGGCCGGACAATTCATTTAAATTTACATTTGCGGCACTGGACTACATGGATCCGGAGAAAAATCAGTATGCCTATAAACTCGAAGGTTTTGATAAAAACTGGAATTACATAGGAACTGGTCATTACGGCAGATACACAAATGTTCCGCAAGGGGAATATACATTAAAACTGAAAGGGTCGAATAATGATGGCGTGTGGAATGAAACAGGTCTCTCCATCAACATAGAAATAATACCCCCATTCTGGATGACATTGTGGTTTAAAGCATCAACAGAAATAGCTATTTTATGTATTATTGGAGGATTGTTTCTATTAGTAATAAGTGCACTGAAAAAAAAGGCTATTTATATGCGCAATCATGCGATAGCTGAAGCAACAGCGCAGGTAGCCCATGACATACGTTCCCCATTAGCTGCGCTTAATACTGCATTGAAAGATTTAAGAGAATTGCCCGAGCAAAAAAGAATTTTAATTAGAAATGCAACCCGCCGCATTAGTGATATTGCCAATAATCTCCTGATAAAATATAAGATGAAAAAGAGTAAAAAAATTACAAAAACCAGGACACAAAAAGATATAAAGGCTGAATTAATTTCGAGTCTTTTGGACTCTCTGATATCGGAAAAACGGGCCCAAACGACAGAAAAATCAATTGACATTGTTCTCGAACTTGGCAATAACACTCATAACTGTTTTGTTGATCTAGAGTCTGAAAAATTTAAAAGAATAATTTCTAATTTAATTAATAATGCCTTTGAAGCAGTTGAAACAAATGGAATTATTCGAGTTATTTTAAGAAAACAATATAACGATCTGGTTATAGAAATAATTGATAACGGAAATGGAATGCCCGAAGATATTCTTCTGAAAATAAAACAAGGGAGAATAAGTTCCAGTAAAAAAGAGGGATTTGGGTTAGGAATTTCTAACGCTATTCAAAGCATTAAAAGTTGGAAGGGAAGCTATGATATTCAATCAAAAGAAGGAGAGGGAACAACCTTTACTATCACTCTTCCTATAGCTGAAGAACCCGATTGGTTCCAAAGCACTGTCATTCTTTCTCCAAATAAACATATTATTGTACTTGATGACGATGAATCCATCCATAACGTCTGGGAATCACATTTTCTTAAGTACATTGAAAATAAATTAATTACACTTGAACATTTTTATGACCCGCCAGCTTTTATTAAATATTGCAAGACTTCACGCTCAGAACAGGATCTGTTTTTAGTCGACTACGAATTTGTCAATTCTATGGAAACTGGCTTGGACTTGATAGAACAACTAGATTTAAAAAAACAGACGATATTAGTGACAAGTCGATATGAAGAACCGGAGATCAAAGGACGAACAAGAAAATTGGAGGTTAAAATCATTCCCAAGAGTTTTGCACCGTACGTCTCAATATCCATGGTGAATGAAACTACAAAAGAAGAACACCCGGAGCTAATATTTATAGATGACGATAAGGCTCTTACCGAAGCATGGAAAATGCGAGCGTCTTTCATCAATAAAAAGATCGCAACATTTAATCGTTCAGGAGATTTTAAAAAAGTCATGGATCGGTACAATAAAGATATTCCTATTTATATTGACTCTGATCTTAGAGAAGAAATACCTGGTGAAATTTTTGCAAAATTTCTTTATGAACAAGGATTTCATAACCTATATCTGGCAACCGGATATGAAAAAGATAATTTTGGCCATTTGCCGTGGATAAAAGAAGTCGTAAACAAAGAAGCACCTTTTTAAAAAGGAAGTAAAAAAATGACTATCATAAAAGAAATGTTCGAAAACAACAAAAAATGGGCAAAAAAATTAAAGAGAAAGGATACTGATTTTTTTTCAAAACTCTCAAAACAACAACACCCTCAATATTTATGGATAGGATGCGCAGATAGCCGTGTACCTGCAAATGAAATAGTCGGACTAATGCCTGGGGAACTCTTCGTTCATAGAAACATCGCAAATATGGTAATTCATACAGATCTTAACTGTCTTTCAGTCGCACAGTATGCAATAGATGTCCTGAAAGTAAGACATATAATAATTTGCGGACACTATGGATGCGGGGGAATTTCGGCAGCCCTAAAAGATACAGCGACAGGACTTTCTGCCAACTGGATAAGACACATACAGGATATTGCAGAAAAATATAAACCAAACCTGAAAAAAGAAACTGATATCAAACAGAAAATTAACGTAATGTGTGAACTTAATATAGCTGAACAAGTTTACAACTTGGCCCGCAACTCTGTGGCACAGGACGCTTGGGAGAAGCAAAAACTGACTATTCACGGATGGGTTTACGACATAGAAGACGGACTGCTCAATGATCTCTACTGCAATATCACAGACACATCCATTCTCGAAGAAAAACATTCTGCTGTTATTGAAAAAATTTTTAAAAAATACAATATCGACTAGTTTTGTTATATGTCGCTGAATTAAAATGTAAGAAAATAAACAGTTAAGGATAATAACAACATGAGCAATAAGAAAATCGGCGCCATAGGGCTTGTTATGATAAATCTTATAGCTATAGACAGCTTAAGAAACATACCTCTAACGGCCCCCGCCGGATTATTCATATTGGTCTTATACCTTGCAGCAGTGCTTCTTTTCTTTATTCCGTGTGCGATAGCCGTTGGAGAATTAACAGGCAAATGGCCGGTAATGGGAGGTCTTTCAATCTGGGTAGGACAAGCATTCGGCCCAAATGCCAGCTTCTTTGTGGTGTGGCTTCAATGGATATATAACTTGACATGGTTTCCGTCCATCACAGCGTTTGCGGCAACACATCTTGCTTATGGCTGGGCTTTTGCCGCTCATAAAGATTTCCTGCCATTAACAAACTCGCCGACTTTTATAACTATTTTGTGTATTGTCCTGTTTTGGGGCGCCACTTTGATAAACTGCTTCGGAATGAAACCGGCAAGCATTCTAAGCGGCATAGGTACAGTAGCCGGAACGCTGATGCCAATGATACTTATAATCACACTAGGAATAACATGGGTAGCAACAGGCAATCAAATAAACTTGTTATCTTCTAGCTTCAGTTATCACCATGGAAGCATAATGGGGCTCTTTATCGTAGTCCTCTTTAGTCTTATGGGGCTTGAAATAGCTTCATCTCACGCCGGTGCTGTAGATAATCCTCAAAAGAATTATCCCAGAGCATTGTGGCTTACTGTATTAATTGTCCCGCTCTCTCTTGTTATCTCAAACCTGGCAATATGCCTAGTTATTCCTCCGAACCAGATAAATCCCAGAGCAGGATTGATTGAATCCTTCGCGATATTTTTCAAGGCCTTCAAAATGCCATGGATGTCAGAAGTCATAGCCTTTTCATTATTTATAGGGGCTTTTGGAGCTATAGGCACATGGGCTTTCGGACTCTCAAGATATTTGAATAAAATATCTGAGCGCGGGTACCTGCCTAAAAGATTTGCCAAAACAAACAAAAACGATGTTCCTAAAAATGCACTGATACTTCAGGCTATCATAGTAACGGTTCTGAGTTTACTATATTTATGGATGCCAAATATAGAAACAGCATACTGGTATTTAAGCTGCCTCACCGCTCAACTGGCTCTCATCGCTTACATAATATTTTTTATTGCCGCTATAAAATTGAGAATAAAAAACACATGGGACAAACAAAAAGAGTATGTTTTTGCTCCGACATGGATTAGCATATCTTTCTATATCTTAGGAATAATCGGCTCCTTAATCGGACTATTCGCAGGCTTTATGCTGCCTGGCGACACTTCCATGACCTTGTTCAGGTTTAACGCTATGCTTGCTATAGGTATTACAACTACCTGCATAATCCCTATAATAGTAATAATAGTCAAAAAAAGAAAAATGAGGACATGAAAAATCGAATTATATTGGGATAGATTATTATTCTTTTTGCCTCAATTGCTGCCTTTGCTACCGATTTTGTTGTGCGCCAGTCAGATGGAGTGTCTGCGGTAATTTCAAAAGACAAGGATTTAATATATTTTCTCGACGGAAATTTAAGTAAAATATGCCAGATTTCTTCGAGCGGATTAGAATGTTATTCTAATGATTTTCCAGCAATATCAATATGTCCTAATGGCGATTTTGTTGTAGCAACAGGGCATGGTGTTGCTCGTTTAAATATAGTAAATGGAAATACCCAAGAGATTCCGCCACATTATAACAATGACTTTTGGGTCAAAGATGTCGCAGGGCTTTCAAATGGAGATATAGGCGTAGTTTCTTTGAGCTGCCAGGGATATGGCGAGGAAATAGAATGCGGCGAGATCAGCTATATATCGCAAAATAAAAAGTTTTCGACTAATGACGGAAGCTTTATGCCAATAAGAATTATTGAGTTAAGCAATGGCACTATTCTCTGTTTGAGTCAAAAAGATAGCGGCCTTTCTTTCATTTATAGCATTGTATTATTCGACAGCGATCTCAATAAGTTGACCACTCCTTCTCCACTCTGTTTAGGCAATAGCGGTGTAACAATTTTAAAGGTAGTTGCTGACAATTGTTTCGCTTTGGCGCTTGATGATAAAACAAATACAATAAATTTTTACGATACCAATTTCGCCCCAATGCCCAACCTGCAAATTAAACTTGACAGCCCTCCTGTCGACGTTGTGTATGCTAATGGATATTATATAGTCGCAGAAAAAGACAAAGTAAAAAATTATACAACAAGCCAGATTTTATATAAAACTGATGGCGACAGTGGCAATATAACAGGGTTATCACCTAATCCTACCAACAAAAATAGTGTTTTTGTAAGAACAGAAAAACAATATATTAGAATAGACGGTCTGCTCGACCCTGCTATACCTTCCGGGGCAACTCATAACGTCGGGAAAGATATTTATAGTATTACAGCTTTGGCTAATGGTAAATTTGCAGTTGCTGCCGGCGACAACAATATCTATGTCTATGACTCTAACGCTTACTGGGCTTCTACATTAACAGTAAATGATTCAAGGTGCGGGGGTGTTATATCGGAACTGCAAGGCGGAATAATTGTCACAGGAGGATTTGGAGATTCATCAAACCTTTATCTACATTACGGCTCTGGTGTAAATGATTTGAAAAGAAGTGTAAATACAACTGGAGCCATTATAAAGATTGTTCCAGCACCTATAATAATTTTTCCTAGTACTAATTTTATGTATTATGTTGCTACCTCGCAAAATATTAGTCTGAATATCTTATCCACAGACTCTAATACTTTGACGGAATATCGTAAATTGCTTTGTTTCGGCGATGAAACAATTTATGATTTTATTCAACTTGCAAATAACAATGTAGTCGTTCTTACTAAAAAAGGAGTCTATTTGTACGCATTTAATGTTAAAGATTGCGCTTTGAACTGGCTTGCCACTTATAAATATTCAGACGACTATGAAAATCCTTTTCTTTTAGAATTTTCAAAATATATATTATTGTATGAGCGTGGCTTGGATATCACATATATAGGAGAGGCTCAAGTACAACTGAATAAAGTAGATTTAACATTAACAAAACCAGAATCAATTTCGACATACTATGCGATTTCTCCAATTTCAATTAATAAATCCATTGGCGCAAGTGGTTGGGGATGGCGAAACAAACTTCAGCTGAATTTACTTGATGAAAATTTCAATTCCCTTTGTTATTACCAGTTTTCTTCGGTCAGCACCTTTGCGGGAGCAGTTGGGCTTTCTTCAGGCAATACTGCAGTAATTACAAAAAGCTATTGGGCCGGGGGAACTGATCAAGTCCTGTTATTTAATTCCGAATTTAACTTAATTAACAGCAAGCAATTTTCATGCTCTCCTGTTGGTATCGTAAAACTTACAAATGGTAATTTTGTCGTCGCTACTGAGAATGGAGATCTCTGGGTTTTCGACCAAAATAATATGACGCAGGTTGTTCATTCCGCTAATACAACTTTTACAGATCCGTAAAGGTTCAGTGAAGTGCGTCATTTATCTGGATGGACGAGCTCAGTCTCGCCCGCTTTCATCTTTTCGGTTCCGACGAAGCGGAACCCTCCACCACGTATTTCACTGAATACGTACACAGACACGGAATGAGAAAGCCAACAGCACTTCTTTTGAGTGACAGCAAATATTTGTTTTTTTCACAAAGCTGGGGCAAGGACTACACGAAAGCCTATATTTTTTTTACTTGATTTATAATCGAAAGAATATCTGGTATTAGATTTCAAATCTGACGAAGAACTAGTAAATGCCCCGCCCCTAACAACCT
>JAJXWI010000108.1 GCA_021781705.1 bacterium
AATTTTATTAAGCGTTGCAGCGGTTATTGGATCAAATGATACATTGCCGCTTCTTGTCAGATTAGAAAGCTCAACACCCGTCTTATTTCGTATCAATTTCTGGGAAAAGTGCGTAAGATCATAATTCAGATACACCAAGTTCATTTTCAACATATAAGAATAGTTGAACAAAAAAACAATAAAAAGCGATAATAATATGGTCTTAAACAAATTACCTGCTTTTACAATGATCGGCAGATACCTTTTATTACTCTCAACTGCTCGATCAATAGATAGAAACAATAGCAAAAAAGCTGGCTGTGAAGCATAATAGACATGGTACTCATCCGATCTGCCCAAAGCAGAGCGAAATAATAATATGCCAAAGATGAGAATACCTATCGTCAGCAACGTATCTGGAGATATCAAACGATTGTCCGGAGATATCAGTCTCATGAGTAAACGAGGAAATATGAATGCTGCTATGACCATATAAATAGCAATGATACTGTGATGTAGTAAAGCGCCTCCGTAAAGAGGAGATTTAAAAAAATTAGATATTGAAGGAAATGGCAGGGCTTCATAACCAAGAGTTACCATTTTAGGATAACCATAAATCATATCCCAAAAAGAAGCCAGTGCCCCTTTTTCAGTCATATAAATCAGCAAGGGACTTATCGTTAACAATACACTACAACCGATTAAAAACAGTTCTCCCTTTAGCTTTTTGTAATCATTTTCAGATACAGCTCGAATAAGCAAATTTAAAAAAACTGCAATGACGGCGCAAATGCCAACTTCCTGGCTTAGCATTAAACTCAATCCAATAACTATTCCACTGGTTATTAATAAAAGTTTTTTTGCGTGTTGATAATAATGATGGATAAACAGTAAAGGAAGAATACCAATCGCTACCCGGAAATAAGAACAATTTGGAGATAAAAAAAATAATGGGGAGAATATAAGAAGATAAAGAAGGGCTGCCATAACAAATGTTAATTTAGAGCGGCAAGTTGAATAGAGAAAGGAAATGACAATCCCATATGCAATTAGATTCAGAAAAAGCGTATATCCTCTTGCTACAGCTATGGTGGCACCAAACAACTTCATTGCCCACGCCAAAGGGTAAATAAGAAGAGGGCCATAAAGACAGAAGAAATCTTTACCATAAACTTTCCCATGCAGTATTGCTTGCACCCATGCTAAATTTTCACCTTCTTCCCCCAGAAAACTCCAACCATTATCTATTCGATAAAAATAATTTATGTTATATGAACATAACAAATATATAATGACAATAAATGCCAAATAATAACGCCAGATAACATCCTTTCCAACCAACATTTCTGTTTCTGTTGGGCAGAGAATCAATATGCGATTCGGTTGTAGTTTGCGTATCCAGATCAACCAGGTACAACTAGCCGTTATTACAGGCAAGCCAAGCTCTATAATATATCGTAATACATCGTTAGATTTCGAATAATTATTCAAAATCGTCAAACTAAGAATTCCGAGTTTTTTAGCTGTTTGCAAATCTGAGAAAAAATTAAATTTCAGAAAGGTAACCTGGTAGGCCGCACTTATTCCGATCAGCAGGCCAAGTGTCAATACACAGAACTGCGTGAAGTAAAGAGTATTTAAATTATCAACTGCTTGATATTCGTTATCCATATAGTTTCCAAATAATTATTTCATATTACAGCAAGATATATGGGTATTTAAGAATTCGACTTGAAAGTGATTCATTTTTATAGCTTAATAATCGGTGATTCATTGTCAAATCTGTGTGTTCTCCATAGAATATTGAAGTGTGAACGTATGGTCGCTATAACTTCTTCCGGTTCGATTGTCTGCATACAAACATTGTGGCCGTTACATGGAGCTGTTTTGACATTAAAAACATTTAGACAGGGGCTACAGTATATCTCTTTATAAAAAACCAAGTTATTTCCAGATATTGGCCCATAAAGAGTAGGGGTTTCTGGGCCAAAAAAAGATACTGTCGGTATGGAAAGTGCTGTAGCAATATGGAGCGGACCACTATCATTAGTAATAAATAGAGATAATCTCCCTAATACACCGACAAGTTCTCCCAGATTTGTTTTACCTGCTAAATTAACTATACGACTGATGTCTTTTACCCTATGTATTAGTTCGGAAACATATGGAATATCCATTGGAGTACCAATGAAAACTATCTTGATATCGAGTTCATTTAATAGCATTTCCGCCAATGTTTTAAATGACTGCATTGGCCAACGTCGTTCATGAGATAAATCACTCACATTAACATTGAAGCCGATCAGAACATCTTTTGAAGCTACTCCTTCTTTTTCAAGAATTCGAGTGGAAATACTGTCTTCAATTTCTGAAATCTTGGGTATAGACAGAGTATAATCTGAAATTTTTATTCCTATCGGTGAAGCCAGCGCTCCGAAAACTTCGGTAATATGCTTATAATGATTATAATAAACATGATGAGTCAACAAATTACCACGCCACATTTGACGTAAAAAATATCCAATTTTAATCCGGCTTCCGGAAATATAAGTCATGATTGTAGAAAATTTTGAAAAAAACTCCATATCTATGGTTATATCATACCGCTGTTTTCGAATTTTCCAGATACTTTTGATAAGATCAACAATAAAATTGGTGGGATTGTCAGTACGAAGTGAATAAACATTGTCGACTAAAGACAGTCTATCGACAATATCCTGATTTTCTGAAAAAGTAAGAAAGCCTATTTTGATTAATGGATACTGCTTCTTGATTGATTTAATAAGAGGAGATGCAAGAAGAATACTTCCCATTCCGAAGAATTTCATTATCAAAATTTGCTTGGGAACATCTGCTTGTTTTTTAGTAAAAAATAGTCTGAAGAATATCTCTATTTTTCGAACAAACCCCAAAACAAAACATATTGGTACTCCCACATAACAATCTATAGCCTTCATCATTTTTGTATTCATTTTCTGTCATGTCTCAAAAAACGCCAGTTTTTTAAAGCAGATGTTATCATCCACTTCCAGTTTCTTCCTTCGGAACTAGCATAAAGAAAAAAATAGACAAAGGCAAACCATAGTTGAAATACAAAATTAGGTGGAATTTTTAGAAGTCTTTTAACTATCGGTAGTGATGATGGCATGATCACAACAGTTTGAAAAAATTTGTGAAGGTTAATAAGACTATTCTGATGAGGATTCTTCAATATTGAGGTAACATGAAATGATGCTGCCATATTGTCCACGGTCAGTTCTTTGGAGAGATAACCTTTCCTTATAGCATAATCAGTTAGACTCGTGCCAGGATAAGGCATGAAGATAGAACACCAAGGGAAATTTGTACCAATAGCGATATTAATAGAAACTGTTTTTAATGCCTGATTCAGTGTTTCACCAGGTAAACCAAGTATATTATATGTACGGAATTTGATATTGTGATTTTTTAGAATCAAAGCTCCATTCTTTATATCTTCGTTGGAAATCGCTTTATTGAGTAAATTATTGCGAATTTTTTCATCTCCAGACTCAATACCAAAAAAGACTGTTTCACAGCCACTTTCTTTAAGAGCATGAGCGATATTATCATCAATCTGATCTATTCGAACTAAACAGTGGAAAGGGATGTGAAAACGCTGACCATATGCAGGAAGAAAATCTTTAAGCCATTTTTTATTTAAGGAAAACGTATCGTCAATGAAATAAATGCGATCGATAATTTTTTCTGCTGATGTTTTTGCAATTTCTTCCAAAACAGAAGATACAGAGCGCCGTCTGATATAATGCCCCGTTCCTCGATATAAGGCTGCCATTTGGTGATTAAAACAAAATGAACAATTAAAAGGGCAACCCCGAGTGGTAATAATAGAATATACAGGATCATTCTGTAGCCCAGGATAAAGAGAATAAAGATTCTGATCAGGGAATGGCAACGTATCGAGATCCTGGACCAACAAGCGAACATCATTACGAATAATGCGCTTATCACCAGTTTTTATCCACAGGTTTTGAATATTAGAAAAATCATGAAAGTTTGTAAGGGCATTAGCCAGTTCAACTATTGCATCTTCCCCTTCACCACGACAAATGATATCTATTCCTTCATTCTCTATTATTTCAGGAAAAAATGTCGCGTGAGGACCTCCAAGAATGATTAAGCAGTCCAATTTCTCTTTAAGATAGGCTGCTATATCCAACGCCCAGGCGTGCATACCTGTCATAATTGAAAAGGCAATTATTGTTGGTCTATCCTCTTGTAAAAAAGGTAGAAAATCCTCGGCATCATTGCCAATCAAAAGTTCACATGTATGACCAGCTCTTTTCAGTGTCGCTGAAATATACATTGGACCCATAAACTTAAACCACAGATTTTGTAGGAAAACAACTTTTGCCATAGATTCATTCGAATTTTGGGTTCTTGAAAAATCAACATGATAAGTACAAAAAAATAAATATAAGTCAACTTGTTACTTCGATGATAAGCTTCTCTGCATCACGGAATTTTGGTAAACAACGGCGTCGAAACCATATTCATTTTAGCCAGGCGGTACAGCAGAGACACTTTCAGGCACCCCAGCCCATAGGTGACGCTGCGGAAGAAGTTGATGGAGGACGCTTCGTCAAAATACCGGGTGGGGCAACTGACTTCAGCGATGGTGTAGCCATACCAGATGATCTGCGCCAGAATCTGGTTGTCGAAAATGAAGTCGTCGGAATTTTCTTTCAGGGGCAGTTTCTCTAAAAGGCTTCTGGAAAAAGCCCGGTAACCAGTATGATACTCGGACAGTTTGGCGCGAAGAAGCAGATTTTCAACAAACGTCAGAAACCGGTTGGATACATATCGCCACGCCGGCATACCGCCTTTTATGGCATATCCCCCCAATATCCGGGAACCCAGCACGCATTCGTAAAGGCCGCTGGCGATCAGTGACGCCATTGCCGGTATCAGTTTCGGCGTATATTGGCAATCCGGATGCACCATGATGACAATGTCCGCACCTTCTTTCAGCGCCAGTTCGTAGCAGGATTTCTGGTTGGCGCCGTATCCCATGTTGTGCTGGTGCTGATAGACCAGCGTATTGGGAAGGGTTTGGGCGATGGATACAGTTTCGTCCCGGCTGCCGTCATCCACCAGAATGACCCTGTCAACAATTCGCTGCGCCATGACTTCGTCATAGGTCATACGAAGCGTGTGCGCCGCATTGTAGGCCGGCATTACCACGATGATTTTTTTATCATTCAGCATTGATGCTCTCGTAAAAAGTCAAATTTCAGACCTGTTCCAGCCACGTATCGGCCGGTGCGGCAAAAAACTCATGAAGAGGGATGCCGTTGCCGCCAATGACGAGAATCCGTGCGTTGGGATACTGGGAGCGAAACGTTTCCAGAGCAGCAATTTGGGACTGCTCCCCCGCTTGCGGACGGATCCCCGCGAAAAGAGTTCCAAGCCACTGACAAGAAACGCTGTTTCGAGCAGTCTCAGATAGTGGGCAATGGTTGTGGCATTGCCGACATCCTGCAATTGTCCGAGCATTTTGTTATAAGAGAGTATCTGGGCGGGAAATGTCGCCGCCAGCGC
>JAJXWI010000109.1 GCA_021781705.1 bacterium
ACGTTCATCCGAAGGTGTTACTCCAAAATCTATTTTACCTTCTTTGATATTCCCTTTCATGGATATAGTATCTCCTTTCTTAAAATGAGCCACGGGAAGACGGAATAAAACACCACTTGGAATTTTCCCTTGCACAGAGATACTCGGATGTTCTGTGCGTATTATAATAGGTTCGACGCTAGAGCCCCATTTATAAGGCATGCGACAGTTTGCAAAAGGAAGACAATTTGCCTCACTTCTACTTAGGTCTAAATTGGTAATTGTGGCATCAATACCAAGATTTTTATCACACATAAATAGAGGAAGAAAATCACCTTCGTAAGGAATAGTAACTGTTGAGTCAAACTCACCAACTCCTAGGGTATTTGCACATACCCACCCATGTTCATCAGCAAATGCTAATCCAAATTCTATTTTACCTTCTTGGATATTCCCTCTCATGGAAATCCTATCTCCTTTATTAAAATGAGCCACGGGGAGGCGGAATAAAACACCACCTGGAACTTCTCCTCGCATAGAGATACTCGGAGGTTCTGCGGATATCTTAGGTTTGAAACTAGGTGCCCATTTATAAGGTGTCTTACAGGTTGCAAAAGGAAGACAATTTGCCTCACTTCCAATTAAGGGAGGTTTATTCTCTAACGCTTGTCCACTTTCGCCAGCACTACTTGCGGCGGCCGGAGAAATAACTTTGGGTTCATGTGGCCCCTTGCGCACTAGATTCTCTTCTTTTATCCCCATGATGTTAAACAGATCACTTAGCGTTATATTTTCTTTACGCCCCATAAGATAATTCATAGCTTTGAGATGTTTCTGTCCAGAAATCTTTTCATCTTCTGCCGCGTTATCTACATAACCGGTTGCGTCCAAACATGTCATTAATTTCTCCTTTTCTTCTATGGTCATACGTAAAAACTCAAGTTGATTTAAGATGACAGGCATACGAGTAGGACAAATGCTACCTTCATTAGCCGAGTCCATAAGTATAATATCTCGTCTATTTCCCCCAGCAGGTACTATAGCATATAATAGCCAGTGACGTGGAGGTTTCTCGCCGCGATCACTGAGGAAACTAGCAATAAAGATAGGTTCTGGTATTAATGCAAATTTTCTTAACATAAATCTTACATAATCGGATCCCTTTACAAACATACTATCTGGACAATTTAAAACATATTCAGTACCATATTTGCCGACTTGACCCGACAATGTATAAAAATTGCGAATTCCAAAATGTTTAGCAAGGTTAGGAAGTGCATCTTCCGGGGGTTGGTCACCCATAAATTTTGGTTCATTAGCCTTATCACCCAAACCACCAATCGCTCTAAGGAAAGAAATAAAATCTTTCTCATTGTATGTATTATAATCAACGGGGCCTATTGTCCCTCGTTCCCTAAAATGCGCTTGTATTTTAAATGCATTATAGACTGTGAAGAAAGGACAAATAGACTCATTTCCCTGCCTTAGGCTCCGACTCCAAAAACAACCTTGTGGAAGTTTTTCAGTAACCATTCTAAATTCAGGGGATTCTAATGATTTAGCATTTGCATGTTTTAAGTGATCAATAAAATGGTCAGGACTCTGGCTATATTCCCTGGATCGGAGTAGTTCTTCTTCTGGAGACATTTTCTTATGCCATTCTGCTTGCTCCATTTCCATTATGAGTTGATCCAGTTCTGCATCACTAAACGAGCCTTTTTCTGCTTCAAATCCAAGGGTAACTATTGGTTGAACTCGAGAAACCACACTTGCTGAAGCGTGTAGCCCTACATACTCCATTGCCTCTCCAATTGTGAAAAAGTCAACCGCTGAAGAATGAAAGGCCCAAAACATCGCAATGATAATTAGAATTGAATACTTTTTTATTTTGTTCATAAGAACTCCCCCTTTTCTTTATTGTTTTGTAATTTTTTTTAGTTTAATTATAATAGTTGACATAATAAATCAAAATCAGCTGTTTATGAATTTCCCACAAATAATCTATGAAAAAAATTCCATATTTTTGAGACCTGATCATATTTTCAACCGGATCATTGTATGAGTTAAGTTGTTCCATCTCCTTTTCAAGGTAAAATATTCATCATTTGAAGGCGTGAGAAAACTCTTTGCTGACTAAATTAAAGTCTTCTTAAGTATGGTTATAAGATCTAGTAGAATTAGCTGACCATCTTGTTGTTGCGTTCGACGATCCAAATCTAAATTATTAATAAGCTTCACAATATTTCCATTGCTATCTCTTACATCATTAAATATTTGACTGGCTAAAATCTCATCATTAATAAAAACAACAAAAGAAACTGCTACTCTATTACCAGCTGTAATAACAATAAACCAGCCGCTAGAAACTGAACCTTTTAGGGCTATTTTGGCATTGTTTGGAGAAAAGCAATAATCGCCATCTTTCCCGGAATGAAAACTTACACTTACACCATTGTTCAAACAACCTCCCTTAACATCTCCATCAGCTATATTTTGCCCCTCGAAAACTCCAATTTTTACGTCTTGCAAAAATTCTGTGGCTGTAGGATGGTATTCAGGTGCACAAAAACCATGACACACAATATTGCACAGTGGATTGGTCTTATATGATAAATCAACATCAGGACCAATAATACTTAAGCTGAAATAAACACCTTTATTGTCTTTTGGAATTAGTGTTTTTACGTTTTGTGGTACACAGGATAAAAATTGTTTTTCTGGCAAACCAGTAATATTCAAAATCGGATGCCTAAGAGGGTAGGAGGGTCCGTAATATCCAAAGGAAATACCATTTACCGGTAAAGGTAAATTCTTATTATAATAATATTTGGCAGGATGGCAACCAGTATATCCAGACCAAACAAATCCATATCTGGATCTGGAACCCTTTTCTATATAATGCATTGGATAAACCTTCAAATCTGATACTTGCGACTCCTTTGTCTTGTAATTTTTGCCCAATAACTGACCAACAACCATGCTATCCATTTCCAATTCTTCACTTGTTCCATTTTCAATCAGTTTTAAAAGCAATTCTAGCTGTTTTTGATATGATAGATAAAAGAACCCCTCAGCATTGCTGCTAAAGATCTGCTGCGACTGTTTACTTAAGGTTTTTACTAACCCTTGAATATCACTTTCGGTCTTCTCTTTCTCCTTCTTTATTCCTGCTCCTCGCTCAATTTCTATGAGTTGATCCAGTTCTGCATCACTAAACGAGCCTTTTCCTCCTTCAAATCCAAGGGTAACTATTGGTTGAACTCTAGAAGCCACATTTGCTGAAGCGTGTTTCCCTACATATTCCATTACTTCACCAATTGTGAAAAAGTCAACCGCTGAAGAACCAAAGGTCCAGAACAGCGCAATGATAATTAGAATTGAATACTTTTTTATTTTGTTCATAAGAACTTCTCCATATTATAATTTCTACTTGAATCCATGACGATTTTTTTATAATTTATAGATTTTATTTGAATGATGAAATAAAGTATAATTCATCCTGCGGGAATATCCTCTATTACCCGCTTTAATAAAGACCCATATTTTATTTCGGAATAATTTAATTTCTCACTTTTGCCTTTTCAAACTTTATTCCAAAAATTAAATTATTTTTTGTGAAATTTATTCTCATTATCATTAAACAATAAACTATATGTGCGGTTTTTATATAACATTATAAATAGTTAATATTACCGTACGATTTTCAAAAGTCGATTCAAAGATAACTATCCTGATATGGCTTTTAGCGTCAGCATGAGCGAGCGCTTCTGCTTACCTCGCCTCTACTAAGTCCTATTTATCACTGCGTTGTTGTTTGTATCTCGCTTATCACTAAGCTTACTACTGGTTCACCCTGCGTTCCTTTGGCAAGGATACACGGCATATATTCGCCAGACCCTTTAGGTGCCGCCTTCAACTCGAACTTACCGATATTTGTTGTCCACTTCACCTCATACTCCCCTGCAGTCTCTGCTGAATTCTTTAATGCCAACGCTATGCTGCCTTTCTTTACTTCACCCTTTACCGCGACTCCTTCCGGGGGGGGCTGCTTGTAAATATTCACTAAACTATGTATCGAATATAACCCTCCGGTAAATAATTTTTTAAAAATGATTTTAAAATGAAAAATGTTTGATTTTTTTACTGCCGTGATAGACTACGGATATCCGTAGATTAACAAAAGAGGAGGAATTTTAATATGAGATATCCGACAAAGATTCAACTTATTTCGAGAAACAAAGGGAATCAGTGATATGTAAATTTTCCGAATGCATTAGCTGAATCAATGAATTTCAAGAAAGGAGAAACAGTAGAATGGAGTGTAGAATCAATAAAATCATTACGAATTGTACGGAAGAGCATTCCCAAAAAGAATGCGACTGGCTCAATACAAGAAGCGTAAACTAAAACATCTATCCATAAGTCTGTGATAAATACTTTCCAAATTTCATTTCAACTAGAATTGATGAATTTGAGAAACTACGGAGATGGAATGAGCAGCTCCTCGCCACATTCGAGACTGCAAATGAAGAGTTTACCAAGTTAAAACGGAGAATTTCGTTACATGAGGAAGAATTCAGGCACGAAAAAGAGAAAAACAGGATATTGGAGGAGGATAATAGAAGTTTTAGGCTACTTCTAAAAATATCTTTTTAGCTCTTTTAGTAATTTTGTGTAAACAGTCTTTCTTGTTTTTTAATGAGCGAGGGTAGGGCGGATCTCCAAAGGAGACCCCGAAGGTCATTCCATATTGTTATTACTGGTAGTTTTAATGTTACAACGACAACACAGGGGGAAATGCTGAGAATGTTCTGATTATTGATTCGAAAAAGCTGGCCGAGGTTTATACTAAATACTGGAATGAAATATTAAAACAATCAATGTCGATTAAGAAGTATAGGAAAATAAACTCAAAAAGGAGATGCAATGAGCAAATTATTGTCGAAAGAAGCGGAAGCTTTATTCATCGAAATTAGTGAAAAGTTTTCCGATGACGAAATTAGGGATGTTGATGTTGGTATTGCTAGCGATATTTTTGCGTTATTATACCCTGAATATGCAAAAAAATTTCTAATAGATGAACGGAATGATGACTTACATAGCGCAATTTCTTTATCACAATCTATATGGGCGCAGATAAAAGATGAAAAAACACAACACCTTTTTATACAGGATATGAAGAACTTTTTAGAAAATTTATCTTCTATAAGTAATTTAGATGCTAAAGCCGGAGCAAAAAAAATCATATCTTCCCGACTTCGGCGGGAAAAAGGCAAAATTAAAGAAATCCAAGCTCAAGCTTGTGGAAAAGCTCTCTTGTAGTGCCTAGCTAGTCGCAATTATTATACTTTCTTTTTATTAAATATTGCATTGCTTGTTAGTATCTGATAGATTAATGGCAAAGCAAAAGGAAGATAAAATGTTTGTCAGAGTAAAAACCACGCCAGCAAAAAAAATCATATCTTCCCGACTTCGGCGGGAAAAAGGCAAAATTAAAGAAATCCAAGCTCAAGCTTGTGGAAAAGCTCTCTTGTAGTGCCTAGCTAGTCGCAATTATTATACTTTCTTTTTA
>JAJXWI010000110.1 GCA_021781705.1 bacterium
AATATCAGGTCCCCATTGGATAACATTGTGATAAAAGGAACAAGCTAAACTTTTATAAACAGCTCCAAAAATCTTCCACTCATTAGGATTATACATGCTCATAGAAGGCACAAGATAGCATTCTCTAACGTACTTCATTACAATGTGTTTAAAATTCGGCAAGCCAGCATTTAAAGCTTTTATATCTCTATCAAAGACAACAAGTTCAGTCTTTAGCTTGTCCTGTATTTTTCCTATGCGTTCGCAGATATAAACTAGATCAGAACGCATACTTTCCAGAGAAGATTTTACATCCGCAGGCATTTCTTTGCTAAGTAACGAATCTGTTGACTTTTTCATCTGTTCAAAAGTGTCTACATAACCGCTTATAGTGCCCAAAAGCTTATACGCAGAGGCATATTTGGAAGTAAAATCTTTTACAACTAGGCAAGCCTCTTTAGTTGTAGATCTGAAAGAATAAGGGCTGAATACTTCTGTTATTAACCTAAGCTTTAATTGATCAAATTTAAATTCTGAAGTCTCTCTGAATCTTGATATCTTTATTATCTTGGTGTTAAATGAGTCCAAAAAAAGATTGCTCGCCGCTTTTATGCCAGAAACCTCTTTCCCTTTGTCTTTCACTAAATCTCTCCAATAATTTTCATCCTCTTCTGTAATGGCATTAACAATATCCGCACCAATCGAAAGAGTAATAAAAATAGATAACAACAGCAGAAGCAGCGAAAATAATTTCTTCATAAACATTTCCTATATAATAAAATGAAAAATTAAAAAACAGGGAACCAGCCCGCAAGGAAATTCTAAAATATTTCTCAGATTATACAAGATTGAAAATCAAACTTAAGAACATTCTCGAAGGAAATCAAAATAAAAAATGGTGATATGCCGCATAAGACTTGGAGTTTTAAATAAATCTGTTATTTTGAATGTATTAAACTGTAAAATAAATAAAACCAGAAATTTATGATAGACTTTCAGCAGGTATATAAAAGTTATGGCGGACAGAAGTTATTCGAAAATGCCAGTTTTAGATTAAACACCGGAGACAAAGTAGGCATAGTCGGCCCGAATGGAATCGGCAAAAGCACAATATTCCGTATGATTGTCGAAGAGGAACAATGCGATAAGGGCTCCATTATAACACCAAAGAATTTCAGAATAGCCTATTTAAAACAAAATATTGACATTCCAAGTCTCGACATTTCTTTGCTTGAATATACGGAAAATGCCATCCCTGAAATACTAACACTGCATCACAAAATAGAACAAATAGAGAATAAAATAAAAATTGGATCGCCTGACAAAGAAAAAGCAACCCTGATAAATACTTTAGGCATTCTCCAAACAAAATATGAACACATGGGTGGATATTCTCTGCAGCACAAAGCCGAGGCTGCGCTATCGGGTTTAGGGTTCCACGTCAGCAGATTTAATGATAAATTCTCATCATTCAGCGGAGGTTGGCAAATGCGCGCGAGCCTTGCAAAAACGCTCATAGCAAATGCCGACATATTACTTCTTGATGAGCCCTCAAACTATCTCGATGTCCCTGCAATAGAATGGATGAAACGATATCTCTCTTTTTACAATGGTACGCTTGTAATAATTTCCCATGACAGATACTTGCTTAACTCCCTTACAAATATCACGCTTGAAATAAATATTGGAGCGGTAACGAGATACGCAGGTAACTATGATTTTTATTCAAAAGAGAGAATCCTCAGAGAGCAACACGCAAAAGCTGCCAGAGAAACACAAGAAACAAAAATAAAGGAAATAGAAAAGTTCGTAGACCGATTCCGTTATAAGGCTACAAAATCCGCGCAGGTGCAAAGCAGAATAAAGATGCTCGAAAAGATGGAAGAAATTGCCGTCCCCCAAAAAATTCTTTATTCCTGCGAAATGCGGCTCCCTGCTCCTCCTGAATCAGGAAATGAAGTATTCCGTATGGAAGATATAAGTTTTAGCTACGATTCACAAAGATGGGTCCTCAATGATGTAAATTTGAGCGTACACAAAGGAGATAAAATCGGGCTGGTGGGATACAACGGAATGGGAAAAACTACTTTGCTCAAAATTATAGCAGGAATCCTTGCTCCAAATAGAGGAAAACTGGCGCTGGGTCATAACGTAATAATGGGGTATCAAGCACAAGATTTCTCAGATATACTCGACCCGGAACGAACAGTTTTCGACACGTTAAGAGCAATTTCACCCAACACGTCTAATCTTAGAAATTTGCTGGGAAGTTTTGGATTTTCAGGAGAAGATATCGACAAGCCTTGTGCCGTATTAAGCGGCGGAGAGAAAATAAGGCTCCTCTTTGCGAGAATTTTCTCACTCACTCCAAATTTTCTAATCCTCGACGAACCCACAACGCATCTTGATCTAATGGCTCGCGAAAGTCTGCAGAACGCAATTGCCTCTTACAAAGGAACTGTTTGCTTTGTAAGCCACGATATTGAATTTTTAAAAAATACTGCAACAACTATTTTAGCAGTAGGAAATGGGCAGGTAAAAAAATACTACGGTGATTATGGATATTATCTTCAGAAAGTGTCTGAAAATTCCTGTGAAAACATAGAACAAAAACAGGAAAAGATAGAATCTGATGAACGTAAAGTCAAGAGGAAACAAAAGGCAGAAATTCGCCAGCAGTTCTACGCAGAACGAAAAAAACTTGAAACAGAAGTCAGCACTATAGAAGCGGGAATAGAAAAACTAGAACTGGAAAAAGAAGAGCTGATTGCTCTCTTATTAACAAATGATAATACTGTAGATTTCCCATCAGTAAATAAAAGATTAAAAGATGTTGAGACAGGCCTGACCGCCCTGGCAGAAAAATGGGAATCTGTGGCGGAAAAACTGGAAAACGCCATAAAAGAACATAAAAACGACATAGAAAGTCTATTATGAAAGTTCTTATCCAAAGAGTATCTGAAGCATCAGTTACAGTTGAAAACAAAGTGGTAGGAACGATCAGAAAAGGACTTCTCGTTTTCCTGGGAATAACGCACAGTGATTCTGAAAAAGAGGCACAGTTTCTGGCAGACAAAGTTGCAAACTTGCGTGTTTTTGAAGACGGTGAAGGAAAAATGAATCTTTCCCTAAAGGATGTGGAAGGTTCAGCCTTGATTATCTCGCAATTCACACTTTACGGCGATGCGATAAAAGGCAGGCGTCCGAGTTTTACCGATGCGGCAAGACCCGATAAGGCAACCCCTCTTTATGAATACTTCATTTCTGAAGTAAGAAAAACCGGCATAAAAACAGAGGCTGGAATCTTTGGAGCTAGTATGGAAGTTTCTCTCGTAAACTCCGGCCCTGTAACAATCCTGATAGAAAAATAAAAGTTTATTATGTCTATATTTATGTTCTAGCAGTGAATTTTGGTTACTGCCCCTTCGCTCTTTGCCACAGCTACCGCACATATAATGTCGCCTGAAATATTCACTACAGTTCTGCACATATCGAGTGCTCTATCTACCCCCATAATAAGAGCTATTCCCTCTGCAGGAATACCAACCATAAGCAAAATAGATGTAAGCATTATCGTTCCCCCGCTGGGAACCCCGGCAGCTCCGGCAGAGGTAAATATCGCAGTAAAAACAATAGTGCAAAGCATTGGAAAGCTCAGGTCAACATTATATATTTGAGAAATAAAAATTGTCCCTACCCCCTGCATTATTGCCGTACCATTCATATTGATTGAAGCTCCCAGAGGAATAAGAAATCTTACCATTTCACGGGTTACTCCGAACCTTTTTTCCGTAACTTCCATAGATATAGACAAAGCCGCCTTAGAACTGGAAGTTGCAAAAGCAACCGCAGCAACCTCCCCTATATTTTTAATAAAGGTAAACGGATTCATTTTTACCGCAAATATCAACATGGGCGCATAGACTAAAATACAATGAAGAACAAGTCCCGCCAAAATGGTTAAAACATATAGAGCAAGCCCTATAATTGTAGAATACCCCTGAGTTGCCACCGCCTTTACCAGTAAACAGAATACCCCGACAGGAGCAAACTTCATTATAATTTTTATCATTTCGATCATTACAGAAGTGAAATAATGTACCAGCTCCTTAACTCTGGTAGATTCTTTACCACCCATAGCTACTATTGCTATCCCAAAAAATATCGCAAATACCATAATCTGCAGCATATTCCCTTCAGTTAACGATGCGAAAATGTTCTTGGGAAACATGTTTACAAGAATATCTATCATGCTAACAGTCTGGGCATGCTGTTTCAATGCGATGTGCTCTGTTGAACTCCCTGTAAGCCCGGGATTTATAAGATATGCCAACCCTACCCCTATAATTACCGCAAAAAGTGTACTGAAAAAGTAATAAGCTCCCGCCTTTATACTGACTCTTTTCAGCTTGGCTTTATCCTGGCCAAGCTCCATTATCCCTCCGGCTATTGCAAGAAAGACTATCGGAACAATAGCAACCAGCAGCAATTTCATAAACACATCACCAATCGGGGCTATTACAAACTTCTCAAGAACCAGATATTCTTGTTTAAAACCATAACGAGTAGTTATGATATTTGCAGCCAATCCGAAAATAAGGGCAAACCCCATGGAAATTAAAATTACTGTTGACCCTTTTAATTTTCCCATTCTATTTCTCCATCTATTGTTAGGTATTTATTCCACGAGTATACAAATTCAAAGTAAGTATCCGGTAAAGTACGTCATCAAATCAAGCGGACAGCTCGGAGATCTGTCCCTACCTAATATTGCATTTTTCCAAGGTAGGGCGACCTCGCCGAGGGCGCCGCGTTTTCTTATGGCTGGGCGACCTTCTTTAGCCATGCGTTTTAGCAAGGCGCCGAACCCACCGCAATGCTGCATTTACTTTACATGAATACTTACAAAGTCAGCAATTGTAAGGTTAAATCCATAAAATGTCTACAAGTCTTATAAATTTAACTTTTAATTTGTAAAAATAAGACGAATAATGACACTAAGTCGCAATCAAAGAGCAATTTGATATAAGCTTAAAACTACCCGTTTATAGTGCATGATTGAATACAGCTTAGTATGACTCGAAAACTGCCCATAAAAAACATGCCTCTTTGTCGAAATAAACAATAATTTTTAAGTATTTTCTTGCTCTTCATCAAGCTCTTTGATTGTTCTCTCCACAGATTTTGTTATCCTTACTTTAGAATAAGAAAGAAATGAAAGGTTTTCTATTACTCCTTAGATTTGATATAGCAGAAACGGGCGTATCCAATTGTGAGAATGGGCCTCTGTCGCTCGTCGCAACAATTGGATCAAAGAGCCCGTGATAGTTATCACTTAAATTTCACATTTCATTTGGGAGAAGAACCGCTTTTACTAGAATAATTTAATATATTACGCATATCTCAAGAGATGTGCTAGTGTCAAGTCAATGATGTAATGTCTATTAATAGTGTTATAATTTCAATTAGCCACAAATTATAACACTGAGGTCTAGGCAGATGATGAATAAGAGATATAAGGTAACATTAAAACATGAAGAGA
>JAJXWI010000111.1 GCA_021781705.1 bacterium
TTTGATATTGCAGAAACGGGCGCATCCAATTGTGAGAATGGGCCTCTGTCGCTCGTCGCAACAATTGGATCAAAGAGCCCGTGACTGTTATCATATTAATTTCACTTTCCATTTGGGAGAAGAACCATATTCAGTGAACTGCGTCTATTTTGCTCCATCGATACGATTCGGAAACCGAATCACTCGGGGAACTATCTTGGGTGTGCACTTGTTCTTCGAGTGTCACGAATAAATTCTGACGAGGAATTTACGAGGGACGTATCGAGAAGAAAATATCGGATGACGTACTTTACTGAAGGCTTACATCAAAACGTTAGGCTTAATGGTAGAATATCTAAAAATTGAAAAGTTTACTCTAGTGCCATGTGATGAGCTTGCACCGGACATTTCCATTTACACAGAACCTGACGTCATAGAAAAAGAAATACTAGTAAAAAAGCTAGATTTTGATAACCACGCTTTGAATTCATCATTAGATCCAGATGAAGTATCAAGAGTTGAATTTGAGGATGAGTCTCTTTTTTTGATATGGAAAAAACCCAAACGGGTTACAGTGGATGATATTCTGCATTTTGGAGTCTCGTCACAGGGTTTTTATCTGACAAAGCAGCACCTTCTGGTAATTACTGATACGCCTTTATATCGCCAGAAAGATTCCAAACCTTACTGTAAAATAAGTTCTCCTTTTGATGCAATGCTTGATTTTTTGTACGCTACGATTTGTCATTATTATGAGCATCTGCGTACAATCAGGCAGATTTCCAAAGACCTCCAGAGTAAAATTAATTCTTCTATGGGAAATGAGCACTTGATTCAGATGTTTGGGCTAAGTGAAAGTCTTACCTACTATTTGGATGCCATAAATGCCAATAACATGGTGCTTAATAAGATTCGTAACCATGCTGTAAAAATAGCTATTTCGCAGGATGGTATCGATTTTCTGGACGACTTGATAATAGATAGTGCGCAATGTTATAAAGAAGCTGAAATCTATTCTACAATTATTTCTGGACTGCTGGATGCTCTGGGAACTCTAGTCAATAACAATATGAGTAAACTTATAAAAAACCTGACTGTTGTAAATATTATTTTTCTTCCGCTTAATCTTATTGCCGGCATAGGCGGAATGTCAGAGTACAGTGTGATGACGCATAAAATACCGCTGTGGCTTTCCTATTGTTCTTTTTTTATCGGGATGATTTTAATAGCATGGATTACTTTGATTTTTATAAGGAAGTACAATTTAGGAAATGCTGCCAGTGGTAAAAGTAGAAACAGGAATCGATTTAGTTAAAAATACAACAATTCAACATTCAAATTTTATTCATATGGGCGGCTTTACCGAAAGAGTTCAATAAACGACGTCACTAAATGAAGCGGACAGCTCGGCGATCTGTCCCTACCTAGTATTGTATTTTCAAAAGTAGGGCGGCCTCGCCGAGGGCGTCGCGTTTTCTTGCGGCAGGTCGATTTCTTTAGCCGTGAGTTTTAGCAAGGCGCCGTAAAGCGCCGCAATGTTGCACGTACATTGCTGAGTAGTTGCCCATTTTATAATTTCTGGTTGTGGTATTTAAGGCATAAGGCGTGTACTGTAAGGGAGTGCTATTCTTCGGAATTGCTGAAGCTAATATTAACTAAAATATAGGGAGGTTGTAGTATATCATGACAACGATGATAGAACAAGAAAATACCACATACAAAAGATTTGCATATCTTCTTATTATTATAGGGGTACTGCTTGCTGCAGATTCATATTGGAATGTTTCAATCTTCTTGAAATTATGGCCCCTGCTTGTACTTATGTTGGGGACAGGTTTTATAGGTATTTTTGCAAAAAAGAAAAGAAGAGGATTTACATATTTTGTTATTGGAATTTATTTGATACTTTTTACAGGCCTCGCGCTCTATTGTAACTTTACTTCGTGGGGGATTCTCTCCACATATTGGCCTATTTTTATCACATTTTTAGGGCTGGTGTTTGTATCAATTTTTATGTACAATAAAGCAAGCCGCGTTACACTTTTTCTAGGGCTGAGCCTGATTTTTCTGTCGCTATACTTCTTCCTTATTTTCTCTATAGGTAGTAATGCTTGGTGGACTATTTTTGTGCTGGTAGGTTTAAGTATTCTTTTATCGAGGATCAAGAAATGACGAAACCTTCAATTCTTTTTATAGAGCCCTCAGGGAATACGAATTTATTTGATAACTACATGCGCCTTCCTTTGCTTGGAGGATTGTATTTGGCTACTATTTTGAGCAATAAAGGCTATGATATTCGAATTTTAAATGAGAATATTCTTCGAAGGAAGCTCGATCCATTTGAACTTAGAGCAGATATTTTTTGCATAACGGCTTTAACCCCGACGGCAAACAGGGCAAAATTCCTTGCGGGTCAATTAAAAAAACTTTATCCTAATTCAAAGATAATAATGGGGGGGATTCACGCGACGCTCCTGGTGGAAGAATTTATGGACGTGGCTGATCACATTGTAATAGGGGAAGCCGAGGGAGTTATTCTTGATATTATCGAAAATAAGCACAATGAAAAAATAATACATGGTTCAAAAATTGAAGATGTAAACAGTTTGCCTTTGGTGAATTATTCGCTTCTTGAGGGGTATGAATGCATGGATATCCTTCCTGTTATGACTTCAAGAGGCTGCCCTTTTGACTGTAACTTCTGTACAGTAACAAAGATTTTCGGCAAGGAGTTTCGCATGCAGTCTCCTGAGAGAATTGTCTCTGAAATAGAAAATGCCCTTTCGTATGTAAAATGCAGAGATTTTTTCTTTTATGACGACAATTTTACGGCAAATAAAAAGCGTGTTAATGAGTTTTGCGACTTGATGTTAGAGCGAAAAGTCGAGATAAACTGGTTTGCGCAGGTGCGTTCAGATTTAGCAAGAGACCCTGAACTAATTAAAAAAATGGTTAATGCCGGACTGAGATGGGTTTATATAGGATTTGAATCTATAAACGATGCAACGCTTAAGGCGTTTCATAAATCTCAGACTAAGGCAGATATAGAAAAGGCTATCGAAGTACTGCATAGTTTTGGTGTTAATATTCATGGAATGTTTATGTTCGGCGAAGACCATGATACCCTTCAGAGCTTTAATGAGACAGTTGAGTTTGCTGTAAAAAATGAAATAGATACAGTTCAGTTTATGATTCTTACGCCATTTCCCGGAACCCAAACTTATACTGCCATGGAAAGTGAAAAAAGGCTGATTCACAAGAACTGGGATTACTATAATGCAATGTTTGCAGTATTTAAGCCTAAAAATATGAGTCCGACTGAACTTATGAATGAATCCTATAAAGCATATCGAAAATTTTATTCCTTGAGAAGGACCTTGGCAGATACACTTTTTGTGTTATACAACATTCTTTTAGATGCTTTTGTCTGGAATTTCAGAAGGACAAAAATGTACACTCTTGACATAATGTTGTTAAGGGCTGGCGCGCAAATTCTAATCAGGAAATATTCTTCAATATACGACTCATATTTAAAATATTTTTTTAATGCAGGAAAGAATTAGCCATTTCTCAATGCGGAAATTACGAGGAACGTATCGAGAAGAAAATATTGGATGACATCCTTTGCTAAATACTTATTAAAAAAGTGCCAGAAAGGTAAGCGTTCACTGAAATATGCCACAATTTACGGCGCTTTACGACAAGACACCCCACCCAATATAGTCCTAATTGGTAGGGCGACCTCGCCGAGGGCGCCGTCTTTGAGCTCGTACCCGGGAAAGGTGTCTTCTTGACGGCATACGCTAAATCTATTCAGATAGGGGTATTGCAAAATATGCTTGGAGAGAAGTTTTTGATTTCTCGTATCATATCTACTACTTCGCGACCTACCATATTAAGTTTTGCTAGATTCTGGATGCGTTTTTCAGCGCGCTTCAGTTCCTTCGGGGAAAGTATAGTTTCAAATAGACTGCAAGCTTGTATTAAGCTTACAAGAACTGCTTCGCGTGGTTCTGGAATTTCTCCTTCATTAAGAACCAGCTCTCTGATTCTGGTTTCAACACTAGCGATCTCTTTGTTGTTTATAATAGGATACCGTCTTGTGTGGAAGACCCAGAAGATTCTTTCATCAACCATTTTTAAAATGCCTTTGTTGATCAGTTCAGAAAGGACTAAATCTTCTGTTTCACTGGCGCGGCTTAACAGTATCTTTAGCCAGTAAGAAATAGACATTTTAGTTTCTGTTTCGGCTATAACGGTTAAAATCGTATCCAGGATTTTATTTCCTGTCGGGGTTTTATCTGTTACAATAATGTGTTCAACGTCAGTATCTATTTTTCTCTTGAATGAAAGTTCACAGAGGGTTGCGCCAATCAAGGCATAACTGAGTGAGATTTCATCAGAATAACTTGATACTTTTCCAGTTATGTCGTCTAATGCTAAGAGATAAATTTCTTCGGCAAAACTAAGCATAAATTAGTCTCCTTTGATTCTCATTTTTAATTTTATCTTCTCGTGTAAGTTTATCATTTACTATAGTTTATTGCAAACTCTATTTTCTCGCTTTGTGTTGTTGAAGTTTCGTTCAAATTGGATTTGTGCAGTGTTTGTTTTAACTTGAAAAGGTAAGTAATAAAGATTGGTACCGAAGGTGGGACTCGAACCCACACGCCCGCAAGGACACAAGATTTTGAGTCTAGCGCGTCTGCCAATTCCGCCACTTCGGCTCCAAGAAGGCTAAATATAGACATACCACTGCAAAAAAGCAACTACAGGTTTTGCGAATTCATGACTTCTTTAAATTTGTTATAGATTTAATTCATTTCTGCCTTTATATCTTTGACAAAATCATCGATTACGTCCTTTGTCACATGCTGCATAACAATTAGGTGAGCCATTTTCCCGCCAAGGCGATCGTCGTATTCCGGAGCCAGATCGTATTTTTTCATAATGGCTTCGCCGGGCCTGCGAAAGTAAATAGTGTTTGAGTAATCGTTATGCCAAGCTTCAAATCCAATAGATTCCAGCTGTTCTTCCATGTATTCGGCATTGGCAAGAATATCCTCTGCCTGTTTTTCAAAGCCTGCCTTACCGTTCTTTTTTACTTTCCACCAGAACTTAAGAGGGGCGATGGCGCTGCGGGAGCAGGTGATGGTTGGCACTGCCTGATCTAAATAGGCGACGTTGAAAGGGTTGGTTTGGCTCAGAGTTTTTTTTGTGGTGATAAATAATCCCATAGGCTCATCAAAACCGAAGAACTTATGGCCGCTAACTGCGATCGAGTCAAAGGGATGTATTTTTCGGTCCACAAAGTTTTTGTGTTTGGTAAAAGGCAGGTATCCGCCAAAGAGGGCGGCGTCAAGGTGTATATAAGTCGGTTCTTCTCCCAAATGAAAAGTGAAATTAAAAAGATAACAGTCACGGGCTCTACGATCCAATTGTTCCGACGAGCGACAGAGGCCCATTCTCACTATT